>JAYTNQ010000473.1:0-2435 GCA_043748255.1 Bacteroidota bacterium | reverse complement strand
AACTCCGGTTGAACGGAACCTTCAATTTTGTGACCTCTATGGAGTTATCGTATAGTTTTGTGGAGATTTGAAAAAGGATTTAGCACCCGTTTTTTTTGATTTCATTTTACAAATTTTTGGCATGTTTTCGTCACTTTTGAGTCAATCAGCGGGTTTGTATTTCATCAATGTCTTTACTGCTTCTACTTCAAATAACTTCAAAATCTTGAAGAATTAGTGGACTTAATTGTCAGCCTCTGAATAATACCAATCTCACAATCTGCTTTGAGCCAAAATAATATGTTGTTCTTGATTCTTGTTCGTTCAGAAAATGTTGCTTATTTGGTGGGTAATGTTGCTTGTGTTTTTTAAAATATTTATAATCAAACAGTTATGAAAAATAGTAAAGGTTGCTTATATAACTTAATGTTTCTTAAAAGTATAATCGGCATTCAAATCTCTTTTCTTTGTGCTTATTTTATCTAATAATTTATCCTCAATAAATTTGTTTAAATAACCACGAACAGTGTTTTCGTTTATTTTAACATGTTCGACAATTTCATTCAAGGTTGTCTTATGATTTAAAAATAAATGATGGAGAATTTTCTTTTGTGTTTCGTTATACTGTTTCCAGTTGGTCTCTAATTTTTGCATGACCAAATTATGTATGGTTTTAGAGTGATTGCTGATTTTATTGCGTAGGATAAGTGATATGTTGCCATTTTTTTCATGATATTCGGGTACTGAAAGCATGGATTTTTCCATGGATTCATATATACGAGAAACGCCTTCGTTTAGCTGACGCACATAGCCTAGGTCTTCTAGCACACGAGCCACTCTTGGGTTTCTTGCAAATCTTTCTGTTTTAATATTTTCAATAGTTACTTGTGCAGGCAAAGGACCGCTATTGCTGATTTCTAATCTGTTTTCAAAGTGCTTTATATAAATGGCATTGCCTTGTACGTTATACGATCTATGACAAAGTGCATTTACAACAGCTTCTAGCCATGCTTCTTCTGGATATTCAGGAACTTTTTTAAATTTGCCACTATCCAAATCTAAAAAATAATAATCTTTTAATGATGCTTTTAAGAAAGCTTTAATCTGGTCGATTAGTCTTGGAATATTATTTTCAAATCGTACATCTTTAACTACATTATGATTTTCGCCTGTTAGTAATTCGGTACCCTCATACCTTATATATCTAACAGATGCCGTAGGAATATATTTCTCTGGGTCTTTGGAAAATAATAGTATGGCTGAATGATTTAAGAGATATCCATCATCTTTCTTTTTTGCCAAATATCTTTTTACTAATAAATCATAAATATTACCATTATAATTCAATTTTTGTTTGTAATCATTCAGTAGGTCTTCGTCTAAATCTATAATATCAAATTCCTTTACGGGTTCTTCTTCGTATCGTCTAATGGTTTTGTCGTATTCTAGTTTTTTTATTTGGTCTCTATCTAATAATCTATTGGTGTCGTGCACTCTTAGATAAATATTATGATTGTCTTTTCTACAAAAAATGCGTTCTAAATCTTGCTCTACATGAAATAAATATATAAGCTTTTCATCTATTGTAATTTCTTCTAATTCAATATTGCAGGCAGGGCTTATAAAGTCAAATACTAAAGTTTTGTATTGGTTTTTGTTATCGCCTAAGCTATTCAAATCTTGTAACTCACCATTATTGGCTATACCAAAAACCAAAATACCTCCATCTGCATTAAGCATTCCAATTAGCTCTTCGGCAATTTTGGTAGGTTTAATATCTTTTTCGCCAAGGCCTTTTCTTTCAAAATATTGATTTTCGCCTTGTGTTTGCAAGTATTTATTTGTTATGATGGTATTGATGTTTGATATTGATTTGTTCATGTTTTTGCCTTGCTTATTTGATGTTAAACCTTGCTTATTGTTTTAAAATGCTTTATTCATGGGTGTTTTGCTCATTTTTTTTGACCTTGCTTATTTGTTTTTAATCTTGCTTTGTTGTTTGTTTTGCCCCAAACACAGGCTTCAATATCCCACTATGCTACGCTTATATATTATTTAGTTTGGTAATAGATTTCAGTTGCTGTGTTTGGGCTTTTAAGATATCTAATTTGGGAGCAATTTTATGTTGATTAGCTGTTTGCTGTTTGTTATTCGAGTCCGCTAACGGTACAGTATTTCATCAATGTCTTTACTGTTTCTACTTCAAAAAACTTCAAAATCTTGAAGAATTAGTGTTGTAGTTTTTACAAATCTTTGGCAGCGGCAATTAGCTCTGCGATATCCATCACTTGTACGTTGTTTTCTTGTTCTTTGTTTTTGATGCCGTCTGTGAGCATGGTGTTGCAAAATGGGCAGGCGGCGGCTATAATTTGAGGGTTTGTTTGTAGTGCTTCTTCGGTGCGTTGTATATTGATTTCTTTGTTTCCATTTTCGGCATCTTTGAACATTTGTGCGCC
>JAYTNQ010000472.1:0-2437 GCA_043748255.1 Bacteroidota bacterium | reverse complement strand
TTCGGATTTTAGCTTCAAAATAGTCTCTGTTTTGGGTTGGATTTTCCCAAATTAACGGGGCTTGAATCAGTGCAATTTTCATAAATATCAAATAAAATTAAAAAGAAACAATTAAAGCAAGCTACTTTTTTGATTACAAATATAAAAATAATACTTTCGTGAAATGAATTTAGTCAGAAAAATAGTTTTTCCGCTTTCGATGGTTTACAACGCTATTACCACGCTAAGAAATTTCTTGTATGATCATGGGTTTTTGAAATCTCAAGCCTATCAAATACCAATTATAGCCGTAGGAAACCTCAACACGGGCGGCAGCGGAAAAAGCCCTCATATAGAATATTTAATTAGATTACTATCTGATAATTATACTGTTGCAACTTTAAGCCGTGGCTACAAACGGCAGTCAAACGGTTTTGTGTTGGCCAACAAAAGTGCCACTGCGGCTACATTGGGAGACGAGCCTTTTCAATTTTTTTGCAAGTTCAAAAACATTCAAGTTGCAGTTGATGCCGATCGAATTAATGGTATAAACCAACTGCTATTGCAACCCAAAAAACCCGAAATTATCTTGTTGGACGACGCTTTTCAGCACCGAAAAATAAAAGCAGGTTTGTATATTTTGCTCACGGCTTTTGATGACCTTTATGTTGATGATTTTGTTTTGCCTTGCGGAAATCTTCGCGAAAGCCGCAAAAACGCCCGTCGAGCCACGGTAATTATTGTTACAAAATGTCCTGAAAACCTTTCGGAAATAGCCCAAAACAGTATTCAAAAAAAACTACAACTTCTTGAAAATCAGTTTGTTTTTTTTAGTTATATCCAATATGACGATACTGTATTTTCAAAAAAAACCCACTTGAGAGTAAGTGATATACAACAGGAATCAAAATTATTAATAGCCGGAATTGCCAATCCAAAACCGTTTTTTGAGTTTCTAAAAAATCAAAACGACAAAGTGCTTCGCTTTGCAGATCACCACCATTTTTTGGAAAAGGACATCCAAAAAATCAATCAAACCGCAGCAAATCGCATGATTGTTACTACCGAAAAAGACTATGTTCGCTTAGAAAATAGCGGTGTTAATTGGCCTCTTTTTTACTTGCCAATTAAAAGCAATTTTGTCACAAACGCCCATTTGTTTGACAAAATTGTTTTAGACTTTGTTCATTCTTTTAGCAAAAAAGTGTATTGAATCAATTATTTGTATTTTTTTGAAAAGCAAATCAGCTTGCTGGTTTTAAAAAGCGTTATGGCGGTTTATAAACAGCTGTGGTGGAAGATCAAATTCGAAGAGCAGGTTTGTTTTAAAAAATTATTGTTTGATCCATTTTCCTTTTGAACTTGAAAAAACCCCTGTTTTGAGTAATTCAAAACAGGGGTTTATTCAATCTTGTTTAATTATTATAGTTGTTTCTTCATCAAATTTATAATCGCCTTTTTTGTATATTTCTTTATTCGGCAATATAATTTCAAATGTGTAAATGCCTTTTGGAAGTTCTAAAAAACATTCTTTTTCACCTTTTTGGATTACCAATTCTTTTTTCACTTCAGTACCGTCATCATCTTGACCTATAATTTTGAAAGTTATTTTTTCTGTAAGTTTATTTTTTACACAAACACTTTCTACAACTTTTGTGTTGGTTGTGATTTCAGATTTGTTGCTTTTTAGAAAAGACAATCCCTTCACTAATATTTCTCCTCCTTTTAAAACATTTTCAAAGTCTGATTGAGTATATGACTTTGTTATGAATAGAGAAAAGAAAATTAGTGCTAATTTATTCTTGATACTAAGCAAAATGTAACTTAGTTTTTCGTTTTAGAAGTGCCAGAAAAAAATCTGTAAATCAGATAAACCTCAACTAAAAGTCCCAATATTATTAAAAAATCTCCAAATAAAATGTAATTTTTGATTTTTAATAAAGCTCCTAACGATACTAAACCCATTCCTGCAAATGCAATTTTGTAATTTGTTTTCAATTTCATAATATATTATTTAAAAAAATTATTTTAGTGTAACATACACCAAATAGCTGCTCCGATTGCTATTTCAGGATTTGTGTACCAGGCAATTGTTCCAATCCCATCATCACAGACTGCGTCTTGTATTTTATCAAAACATCTTGTAAAAGGAGTTTTCATAGCCGTAAATTGTGTGTGTCCCAATCCAGTATTAATTTCATATATTTCTTTAAAATTAGAATCATAAGTTATGATTAATGTTTCTTCAATATTCATGTATAATGTGATATACGTTTTTTTGGATTTGTCAAAAATTAAATAGGCATGATTACACATTTCATTATCGATTAATGTAACATCTATTAATTGTAAATTATCGTCTTGTAATTGTAGAATTACGATTTCAGATTTATATTTTACATTGTCCAAAGTAGTTGGATTAGCGTTTAAATAATTTTTAAACAGAACGTCTTCAGTT
>JAYTNQ010000471.1:0-6663 GCA_043748255.1 Bacteroidota bacterium | reverse complement strand
CAAAACATTCTTGCACCACATTTACTCTATCTATCAACCATCGATCGCCAGTAATGCTTGTGCCGGTTTGGTTTACACGGCGAATGAACGCCAAGTGGACCGTTTGTCCTGCATAGGTTGAAATGCTCAATGTTTGCTCTTGACAAATATTAAAAGTGGTATTCATTTCAAATTCAAACCACTTTTTGACAAAAACGTAAGCACTTAAAATACTCGGATCTGGATTGGTAGAAACACGCACTTCGTATTCTGTATTTTGATCTCCTATGAAAGCTTGACGCGAAAAAAATCGCAACTGACCGTTTATTGGTACTACAAATTGTGGCGTAACCAAATAATCCTCGTTGATGCCAGGAGCATTTTCTCGGTCTATAAATGCGGAATTAAGACCGTCACAAATAAAGGGTGGTGTGGTAATCAAAGAACTAATTTTCCAAACCTGATTCACACCAAGACCAGATTGATAGCTCGTCCAGCCTGGTGGCAAAGCAGTAGTAGAGCCTTCAAAGCCTTCAGGAAATTGTGAATATCCTACAAAGGAGTATAAAAAAAACAAGAATAATAGCGTAAATTTTTTCATAAGTATGAAAAGTTTAATAGGTTTTACTTTAATTTTGTATAAAATTAATAAAAAAAAGTATATAAACACAATATATTTTGTAATTTTAATTCAAATTCATCTTTTTAACCAGAGTTCGATTATTAGTGTATCCATAATTTATTAATTTTAAACACATTAACATGAGTTCGATGTAAGAAATTAGATATTAATCTTACCATCTTCAAATTCCACATTTATTGAAGGTTTTTTTGGGAAAAATGAATAAGTGTAAAGTTTCACTAAATTGTTAATGATTAATGCTTAATGTTTTGCGCCCACGCAGTTTGTCATCCTGAAAGGATCTTACCGATTCGTGTGGGCTGAAAACTGTTTGGGTAGCTACTACAAATAAAACAAAATATTTTGGTATTGTGATGCTGGGTTTCATTACCCAACTTTCTAATTCCAGACTTTGCCGTAAGATGCTTTCAGCATGACAAACTGTGGAGATTCGTGTTTGTGGGTAATTGTTAATTGTTAATTGTTTGCGCCCAAGTTGCTCCTTCACGCAGTTTGTCATCCTGAAAGGATCTTACCGATTCGTGTGGGCTGAAAACAGTTTGGGTAGCTACTACAAATAAAACAAAATATTTTTGGTATTGTGATGCTACGTTTCATTACCCAACTTTCTAAATCTAGATGTTGCCGTAAGATGCTTTCAGCATGACAAACTTTGGAGATTCGTGTTTGTGGGTAATTTGTGTGAGCAACTTGTGTGAGATGCTTTCAGCATGACAAACTGGGTGGGGACGCAACTTTGGATGGCTATTTTGTGAGCAATTTGTGTAACATCCCTTCAAGATCACAAACTGTGTGAGGGCGTAACTTTTGGGGGATAGTAAAACGTCTTTCGGAGGCTTGCGTGAGGGCAAAGGCGGAGCTCTTTTGGGGCTGGCGTTTTTCAGCCAGCCTCAAAAAGCGGGAGCCGGAGACCGACCCGTTAGGGGCACGCCCAAAAAAAAATGTTAAACTTTAGTAAATTTTATATATATTTGGTTTTTATTTAAACCTTTTATATTATGAAAAAAGCGATACTTTGTTTGGGTTTTTTGATTTTGGTTTCAAATTTTGGTTTTTCGCAGTGTTTACAGACTACATTATTTCCATCGGCTGCGATTGTGTCGAACAATAGTGGTGCGCCACAAAGTTTGAGTACGTGTAGTTTTACGAGTGAATATGCCAATTTGATTGGTCTTAATATTGACGGAACCTATATTTTTAAGTGTTCGACGGCTGGTGCTGTGGTGCAAAATTTTGTGACGGTTACTGATTTGAATAATGGTGTCATAGCATTTGGAAATTCGCCGCTCACGGTGGCTAATATGCCTTTTGCGCAGGTTAGGGTTCATTTTTCGGAGGATGCTTTGTGTGCTTCTGCCAATAGCTGTCATGCGACGACGGTTCAGTTTGTTAACCAATGTCCGAATCCTGGTGAGATTGGAATTTCAAATATTTCGGCATCTACGGCCGAGATTACTTGGAGTTCGGTTGGTGGTGAGGTTGGTTGGGAGGTGCTTGTTTTGCCGGCTGCAGCGGGTGCGCCACTTGCTACTGAGGTTGGGATTGTTGTAAACACGGCCGATTATCTGGCTACGGGTTTGATGGCTAATAATAGTTATAATTTTTTTGTGCGTAGGATTTGCCCTGGTTTATCAAATTTTTGGAGAGCTGCTAGTTCGTTTACCACGCAGTGTATTGCGGTTGATACTATTGTTGAAAATTTTGATAATTATGCCAATCTGTCATTGCCACCGTGTTGGCAAAAGTCTAATAATGTTGCGGTTGCAAGTGTTTCTAATCTTGTTGCTGCAGTTTCTGGGACGCAATCTTTGCGTTTGCAAAGTGCTATTGCGGCTTTGGCGACAGTGGCTTTGCCTGCGGTTTCAAATCTTGCTTCTGGAACAAATTTGTTGCAATTTAAGGCTAAAACTAATGGCACAGCGGCGGCTTTGGAGGTGGGATATTTGACAAATATTAATGATGTTTCAACTTTTGTTGGGGTGGCTTGGATTTCGATTTTGGCTAATTCGGATTGGTCTTCTTATTCGCTACAAACACCAATGCCTTCAAATCCTTCGGCACTTTTGTATTTTAGGAATGGTACTTTTTCATCAAATATTTATATTGATGATGTGTCTTGGGCGTCTTTTTCTGGTTGTGCTTATCCCATAAATTTACCTGCTACTGGTATAACCTCTTCGTCTGCGATGTTGCATTGGCAGTCAAATAGTAATGATTTAAATTCGGGTTTTGAGTATTATGTTTCTTCGACAAATGTGGCACCAACTAGTAGTGCTTTTCCAACTGGGGTTACTGTTGAAACTTCGGTTTTGGTGTCAAACCTTGTTCCGGCTACACAATATTTTTGTTGGGTGCGAAGCGTTTGTGATGCTAATAATAGCTCTGCATGGTCTTTTAGTCAATCATTTATTACCAACGTTATAAATGATAATTGTGATGTGGCTACTGTTTTGTCGGTAGATAGTTCAAGTGTTTGCAGTCAGGGTTTTTCTGGGACAACATTTGGGGCTTCGGCTTCTGTAGATGTTTTTGAAAATTGCACAGGTGTTGCCGATGACGATGTTTGGTTTGAATTTACGGCTACGTCAAACTCTCATATTATAAGTATTACGGGTGATTCTGACTTCAATCATGTTTTGTATTCTGGTGGTTGTGGTGCGTTGACTCCAATATTTTGTAGCAATCCGAATGTGAGTATGTATAATAATTTTGTGGTTGGAAACCTTTATAAGCTTCGGGTTTTTACGGCCTTGGCAGCAACAAATGCTATTTTTAGCATTTGTATCACAACACCATTGAGTGGGTCGGTTGTTAATGATGAGTGCAACACGGCTACGTCCATCACAATCAACAATGATGTGTCTTGCAACAGTGTCGCTTATGGCACCTTGATTGGCGCTTCGCCGTCAAATGTGCCAAACGGTTGTGTTGGTATTGCTGATGACGATGTGTGGTTTAGTTTTGTAGCGCTATCACAACATCAAATTATAGCATTGACGGATCTTTCTGGGGGTATTAATATTTTGAATCATGCGGTTTATTCTGGTAGTTGTGGTAGTTTGAACACTTTGGTTTGTAGTCCAGTTTCGACTTTGAAAAGTGATAGTTCGGGCTATATTATTGGTCAAACTTATTATTTGCGAATTTGGTCTAATGGCGCAATTTCTGTGCCTACAAATTTCAGTATTTGTGTAAAATCTGTATCTACGTGCCAAACGGCGACTCCGTTTTGTGGCTCATCGCCAGAAGATCCATATATTTTTTCAAATACTACTCAAGTTAGTTCGGGATTGGGCGGTGTAGCTTGTTTGTTTTCTACTCCAAACCCAACTTTTTATACGTTGCATGTTGGACAAAGCGGGCCATTGTTATTTAACATGCTTCAAAACACTGCATTTGATGCATTAGGCAATCCTATTGGCACCAATTTGGACGTAGATTTTGTTGCATGGGGGCCGTTTTCTTCGGCACAAAGTTGTGAGCAAATTACATTTTCTACATGTTCAACATGCCCAAACAACACCACAAATGCTTTATTTTATCCTTTTGGAAACATTGTGGATTGCAGTTATTCTGGAAGTTATACCGAAACAGTTTCGATACCTAATGCTTTGGAAGGCGAGTATTATGTGATTTTGATTACCAATTTTAACGGACAGGCTGGTGATATCAAATTGGTTCAAACCAACTATAACGATACTACTGCAGGAGCAACTTTTTGTGGCGACAAAATTCAGTTGTTGGCTTTTGTTGATGCTAATAATAATGGTGTGAAAGAAAGTACAGAGTTGAATTTTACGTATGGCTCGTTTGTGATTCAAAAAAACAATGCTGATGCTATTTTTAATATTTCGTCACCAATTGGAAAGCACAATATTTTTGACGAAAATCCATTGAATACTTATGATTTTAGTTATCAAATAAATCCAGAATATGCGGCTTATTTTACGGTAGCACCAACCAATTTTAATGACATTTCGATTGCAGTGGGTAGTGGCACCACAACAATCAATTTTCCGATGACGATGGTTCAGTCTTTTACAGATGTTGCGGTTTCGATAGTGCCAATTGGCAATCCTGTTCCTGGATTTAGCTATCAAAACAAAATTATTTATAAAAATTTAGGAATGTCAACTGTTTCTGGCACGATTTCTTTTTCAAAAAATCCGTATGTTTCTATTACTTCTGTAAGCGATCCTGGGGCTATAAGTTCTGAAAATGGTTTTGATTTTGTATTTAATAATTTGGCTCCTTTTGAAACCAAAACAGTGATTGTAGAGATGGCGATTCCTGCAATTCCGGTAGTTAACATTAACGATGTATTGACCAATTCTGTAAATATAAACACTACTGAAACTGATATTCAGATGAGCAACAACAGTTTTTCGAGTTCGCAAGTTGTATTTGGTGCATTTGATCCGAATGACAAAACCGAGTCGCATGGTGGTGCTATTCAGCATGATACATTTGGTTCAGATGGCGAGTTGTTTTATACAGTTCGATTTCAGAATACGGGTACTTCAAATGCTTTGACGGTGCGTGTAGAAGATGTTCTTGACGCACAATTAGACGAGCAAAGTATCAGAATGATTGGTGCGAGTCACAACTATACAATGTCGCGCGTAGATAACAAGATTGTTTGGACTTTTAACGACATTCAACTTCCTGCATCTGTGCAAAGCGAGGCGGCAAGTCATGGTTATGTGTTTTTTAGTATAAAACTTAAACCTGGATTTGCTATTGGCGATGTAGTGTCAAATGTGGCTTCTATTTATTTTGATACTAATCCGCCAATTTTGACCAATACGTGCAACACTGAATTTGTTGCGGTCTTGAAAACCAACACTTTTGAAAGTTCGTTTGCAAGTTTGTTTCCAAATCCGACGCATGATTTTGTTCAAATTAGTATGGTAGATTTATCAGATCAACTAAAAAGCGTTTCGATTATTGATATGCTTGGCAAAACTGTAAAAAAAATAGCGAATATTAATTCAAAAATAATTTCGGTTTCGATTCTAGATTTGTCAAAAGGGGTTTATACCGTTACTATTGATACTGAAAACGGGTTGAAACAGGTAAAAAAACTTATTGTGAATTAAGTTTTTGGTATCATACCATAAAAAAAACAGTCTAAAGAAACGGTGGTTTTTTTAGACTGTTTTTTTTGAGAAAAGCTGAATTCAAGAATGAGCTACTCTCACGGTTCTTTGTTCTATGCGTTTTTCATATTTTTCTCCTTGAAAGATGCGTTGTACAAAGATTCCAGGTATGTGTATTTGGTTTGGGTCTAAAGTTCCGGCGGGTACGAGTTCTTCTACTTCTACGATTGTTGTTTTGGCGGCGCCACACATACAGGGGTTAAAGTTGCGTGCTGTTCCGTTGAAAATCAGGTTGCCTGCGGTATCTCCTTTCCACGCTTTTATGATGGCAAAATCTGCTTTGAAAGCATGTTCCATAAGGTGCATTTTGCCGTTAAAGTTGCGTGTTTCTTTTCCAATTGCTACTTCTGTTCCATATCCTGCTGGCGTAAAAAAGGCGGGGATTCCTGCTTGTGCTGCGCGGCATCTTTCGGCGAGGGTGCCTTGTGGTATGAGTTCTACGTCTAATTCGCCGGAGAGCATTTGCCGTTCAAACTCTGCATTTTCGCCAACATAGGAGGAGATCATTTTTTTGATTTGTTTTTTTTGTAATAGTAGTCCTAATCCAAAATCATCTACGCCTGCATTGTTGGAAATGCAGGTGAGGTTGTTGGTACCGTTTTGTACTAATTGTGCGATACAGTTTTCTGGTATGCCGCACAATCCGAATCCGCCAAACATGATGGTCATTCCGTCTTGGAGGTCTTGGAGGGCTTCTTGAACGTTTGTTACTGTCTTGGTAATCATATTGTTATGGCGCTGGTTCGATGCAAGTGTTTCTGCTGATGGTGTATTGTTTGTTTTGTGTGGTTTCGGCTTGGTTGATGTTGAGTACAAAATCTGGTTGTTTTATCCATTCACATACTCCGATTGCATTGTATTCAAAATCGTGTTTGTTTTGTG
>JAYTNQ010000470.1:0-6673 GCA_043748255.1 Bacteroidota bacterium | reverse complement strand
GCGAACTTACAGAAGCCCTAACGCAAACCGATTTTCACGAGCAAAACATGCACAAACTCAACCTCTATTATGTCACCCTGACCAACTATGACGACACCTATCATAACATAAAAGTAGTCTATAACAAAGACAATATAACCCAAACCCTGGGCGAAATATTGGCAAAAAACCACAAAAAACAAATTAGAATAGCCGAAACCGAAAAATACCCACACGTAACCTTTTTCTTCTCCGGCGGCCGCGAGCAACCCTTTGAAGGCGAAACCCGAATACTCAAAAACTCGCCAAAAGTAGCCACCTACGACCTACAACCACAAATGAGCGCCTTCGAACTTACAGATGCCCTGGTACCAGAACTGCACAAAGGCGAAGTAGATTTTGTATGCCTCAATTTTGCAAACGGCGACATGGTGGGCCACACTGGCGTGATGCAAGCCGCCATACAAGCCTGCGAAGCCGTTGACACCTGCGTTCAAAAAGTGATCACCGCCGCCCTGCAAAACAATTATACCACCATCGTCATTGCAGACCACGGCAACTGCGAAACCATGATCAATCCAGACGGCAGCCCAAACACCGCCCACACCACCAACCCCGTACCCATAATTTTGGTGGACAAAACCATCAAAAAAATCAACAACGGCGTACTTGGCGACATCGCCCCAACCATTTTGCACCTTATGCAACTCACAAAACCCGCCGAAATGACCCAAAATTCCCTGCTCTAAATTTTTATTTGGGCGTGCCCCTTCGGGTCGGTCTCCGGCTCCCGCTTTTTGAGGCTGGCTGAAAAACGCCAGCCCCAAAAGAGCTCCGCCTTTGCCCTCACGCAAGCCTCCGAAAGACGGTTTACTAGCTCCCACAAATTGCTCGCAAAATAGCCACCCAAAGTTGCGTCCCCACACAGTTTGTCATGCTGAAAGCAGCTCACACAAGTTGCTCACTCAAGTTGCGTCCCCACACAATTTGTCATGCTGAAAGCAGCTCACTCAAGTTGCTCACCCAAGTTGCGCCTACACACAGTTTGTCATGTTGAAAGCATCTCACACAAGTTGCTCACACAAGTTGCGTACACACAGTTTGTCATGCTAAAAGCATCTTACGGCAAAGTCTAATTTAGAAAGTTGGGTATTGAAACCCAGCATCACAACACCAAAAATATTTTGTTTTATTTGTAGTTGCTACCCAAACTGTTTTCAACATAAGCAACTTGTGTGAGATCCTTTCAGGATGACAAACTGTGTGGAGGAGCAATTTGGGCGCAGCTTTGGGGCGCAACTTGAGAGAACATTACAAAATATAAATTACATACTTTTTTAGTACAGTCTCTTTGTGAGTGTTGTTGGTTATTCAAAATAAAGATGTTTTTTGAAATCGAATATTGTTGCTAAAATAAAATGTCTTTCGGAGGATTGCGTGAGGGCAAAGGCGGAGCTCTTTTGGGGCTGGGGTTTTTCAGCCAGCTCCAAAAAGCGGGAGCCGGAGACCGACCCGCAAGGGGCACGCCCAAAAAAAGAAAGGGATTGGGTTAATTTTTTAGTTCAAATTTGGTGCTTTGGTTGGCTATTTTTATCGTAAAACTGCCTGGTTCTGCCATCCATTTGAGGTTGTTGTTTACAAATTGCAGGTCGTTTTGGGTGAGTTCAAAGGTTATGGTTTGGGTTTGATTGGGTGCTAAATCAATTTTTTCGAAGCGTTTTAGTGCTTTTACTTCGGGTGTTATGCTGGCATAATCGTCTGATAAATATAGCATTACGACTTCTTTGCCGCTTCGGGTGCCTGTGTTTTTGACTTGGATAGATACGGTGATCGTTTGGGTTTTTGTAAGGGTCTTTTTGTCGGTTTTAAGGTTTGAATATTCAAAGGTTGTGTAGGATTGTCCGCTTCCAAATTCATATTGTGGGGAGTAGCTTTTTTCATATTTGGCGTCATTGTTTTGTTCTTCGTCGCCAAGGCTTTCGCTGTATTTTCGGTTGTATTTTTCTAACGAATTTGGGTGTCGTGGGTAGTTGTATGGTAATCTTCCGCTTGGATTGATATCGCCACAAAGCAGGTCTGCAATGGCTCTTCCGCCTTCGTTTCCGGGCAAATAGCATTGTACTACGGCTTGCATTTTGTCTTCAAAATTGCTAATCAAGCGTGGGCGTCCTTCGTTCAAAATCAGCACGATAGGTTTGTTGGTTTTGGCCAAGGCTAATGCCAATTGGGTTTGGGCTTCAGAAATATACAAATTGCTAATGTCGCCCGGGGTCTCGGTATAGTTTTTTTCGCCCAAGCACAGGATGATTGTGGTGGCATTTTGCGCCATATCGAGGGCGGTTGCTATTTGTGATAGGTCGTTGTTTTCAAAGTTGCAACCTGGGGAGTAGAGCACGTTTTGTGTTCCTAATTTTTGTTGAAAGGCTTCCAGAATTGTGAGCTTGTCTGCTGCTATCGTATCTGCATTTTCGCCTTGCCAGTTGTAGGTCCAGCCACCGTTGAGATATTTCATACTGTTGGCCGATGGTCCTACTACTAATATTTTTTGATTGGGTTTGAGGGGCAATATTGCATCTTTGTTTTTGAGCAGCGTAATCGATTCTGCTGCGGTATTATAGGCTGCGGTTGTATATTCTGTGCTGCCAAATTTGGGATAATCTTCGAGCTTTGCCAGGGTGTTTTCAAACAAACCGAGCTCGATTTTTAATTTTAAAATACGAGAAACCGCATCGTTGATGCGTGACATTGGCACTTCGCCTTTGGCTACTAAATCCAACAAATGGGTATAAAAGCTGTAATCTTCGGGCACCATGCTCATATCTATTCCGGCGAGAACGGCTATTTTTACGGCTTCGCGCTCCGTTTGTGCTACTTTGTGTCGGGTGTGAAGATAGATAATGTCTTTCCAATCGGTTACTACAACGCCTTGAAAACCAAGTTCGTTTTTAAGAATCTGGGTGATGTATTGATAACTTGCATGAACGGGTGTTCCGTTTATTTCGCCAGAGCTTATCATAATGCTTTTGGCACCAGCCTTGATAGCGGCTTGATATATGGTCAAATCATATTGGCGCAAAATGCGTTCTGGAATGATGCTTGGGGTTCTGTCTTTTCCGGTTGTTGGGCTACCGTAACCCAAATAATGCTTGATACAGGTGGCTACATTGTATTTTGACCCAATGTTTTTGGCCTGAAAACCGTTGATCATTGCGGTTGCCATCTTGGAAGATAAATAGGTGTCTTCGCCAAAAGATTCCCACATTCTGGACCAAGCCGGATTGCGTGGCAAGTCTAAATCTGGCGAAAAAACCCATGGAATAGACGATGCTCGTGTTTCATAAGCCGATATTGCTGCAGCATTTTTTACAAGCTCTGGATTGAAGGTGGCCGCCATTCCAATTTGTTGCGGAAATAGGGTTGCTCCGTTGGTATAACTTGCGCCATGAATAGCGTCAATGCCATACAAAATTGGTATTTTGAGTTTTGTTTTGTTGGTTTCGGTAGCGATTGTTGCTATTACTTTTTGCCAGCCACCAATGGTGGGTGCCCCTGGATTTGGCACGTTCAAGATCGAGCCAATATGATAATTTTGAATGGCATCTTCCAATTTTTGCATGTCAAATTCGCCGATGCTGCCTTTTTTTTCAAAAAATGTAACAGTCATCTGGGTCATTTGTCCAATTTTTTCTTCGATAGTCATTTTGGATAATAAAACAGTCGCTTTTTTGTCGATTTCGGTTTTTGAAAGGTTGGATTGTCCAACTGAAATGTTTGAATAAACGAGAATAATCAGTATAAAAAGCTTTTTCATTTTGGTTTTTTTGTAAATTAACTTTCAAAAATAGTTCTTTTTTTTAAGATTATGTGGTTTTTATAACTAAATAAATTTGAAGTATAAAATCTCAATTCATAGACAGATTCAAAAACTTCAATTATATTTGTGTCTCAAATTAGGGTTATGAAAAAAATCAAACAAGGATTGCTTATATTGTTTTCGATATTGCTGATTTTGGCGATTGGATTGGTCATTTATGGCTTTTATTTGCGACCAAAATACCAAGGAGAACTAAAACTTCGGCATATACAAAAACAAACCACAGTATATTTTGACGAATTTGGGATTCCGCATCTTTATGCAAATTCTCAAAAGGATGCTATGGTGGCTCTGGGCTACGTTCATGCTCAAGACCGTCTTTGGCAAATGGAGTTGCTTCGTCGCATTGCGCCCGGTAAATTAGCGGCTATTTTTGGAACAAAAGCCCTGAAAACAGATCGTTTTTTTGCGGGTTTGGGCATCGAAGAAGCTTCGGAAAAAGCGATTGCACAATTAGACAAAAATAGCGAAAGCTATCAATTATCTATGGCTTATCTTGACGGTATCAACCAATTTATCGAGCAAGGACAAACGCCGGTAGAATTCAAATTATTGGGTTTGACCAAAACAAAATTTGAAATTAAAGATATTTATAATGTTTTTGGTTTTATGTCATTT
Organism: Bacteroidota bacterium; assembly: GCA_043748255.1. GTDB lineage: Bacteria > Bacteroidota > Bacteroidia > Flavobacteriales > Flavobacteriaceae > Flavobacterium. The sequence goes on along the minus strand of JAYTNQ010000470.1, from coordinate 2,202 downwards.
AGCTTCGCTATGGCGCAAAAAACAGATCCGCTACTTACGGATATAAGACAAAAATGGGGCGAGTTGTATTTGCAAGATTTTGGAATAAATGGCGAGTTGAACACCACTCAATTGCAAAATTTTGATGGAAAAACGACCCAATTTAGCCAAATTTCTTCCGCTGTAACGGCATTATTAGAAGATACAAAAATACCTGCATTTATTGGTAGCAATAGTTGGGTTATTGGTTCCAAAAAAACCAAAAATGGCAAAGTTATATTGGCAAACGATCCACATATTGCATTTTCGCAACCTGCCACTTGGTATGAAGCGCATATCAAAACCCCTGATTATGAAATGTATGGTTATCATTTGGCAGGAACTCCATTTCCGCTTTTGGGACACAATCGCAAGTATGCTTATGGCATTACAATGTTTGAAAATGATGATATCGATTTGTATCAAGAAACCGAAAATCCCAAAAACAATAAGCAATATGCTACACCAACAGGTTTTGAAAACTATACTTTTTTGAAAAAAATAATCAAAGTCAAAGACAGCAGCGATGTGGTTTTGGAAGTCAAAATCTCGCGACATGGCACGATTATGAACGGTATTTTGGATGGATTGAATGCTACAAAACCCGTGGCCATGTCCTGGACCTATACACAACAGCCCATCAAGATTATAGATGCAACCTATGCACTATGTCATGCCAAAAACCTAACCGATTTTAAATCAAATATTGCCCTTATTGCGGCTCCCGGACTTAATATTATGTATGGCGATGCGCTTGGCAATATTGCATGGTCAACTTCTGGAAAACTTTATAAACATCAAGCAGGTGTAAACCCCAATTTTGTGCTTGATGGTGCCTCCGGAAAAGATGATGTTGCTGAATATTTGGATTTTTCAAAAAATCCACATGCTACAAATCCACCAACGAATTTTGTGTATTCGGCTAACAATCAGCCACAAGCGGTTGATGGATTTTTGTATCCGGGTTATTATTTGCCCGAGGATCGTGCCAAACGAATCACCGCCTTGTTGACCCCAAAAAATGATTGGGACAAAGAATCTGTCAGCAAAATGATTGTTGATAATAGCTCTTCGACGGCACAAGATATTGTACAATCGATGTTGGCAAACGTAAAATTTGAGATGTTAAACACCAATCAAAAAAAGGCTTTTTTGGTTCTAAAAAACTGGAAAGCGAGCCACAATTTGCAAGATACTGCCCCAACGATTTATAACAAGTGGTTGTTTTTTTATCTAAAAAATACTTTTGAAGACGAGCTAGGCGAAGCCGATTTCAAAATTTTTAGGAGTACCCATATCATGAAGCAAATGATTGCGGCACAAATAAAAAACCAAAACTCACCTTGGTGGGATAATGTGGCTACCAAAAAAATTAAAGAAAACAGAATACAAATTATCACAAAATCGTTTGTTGATGCGGTGTCTAATTTAGAAATTCAGTTGGGACAAGATGTCACAACCTGGCGTTGGAGCCGGGTGCATTTGCTGGAGCATCAGCATGCGATGGGAAAAATTGCTGTTTTGCGTGCTTTGTTTAATGTTGGACCAACGGCAGTGGCTGGAAGCAACGAGGTGATCAACAACTTGATGTTTGACTATACTGATGACAAGAGCTATGCAGTCAAAGCGGGGCCTTCTACGCGACGCATTATTGACTTTTCGGATATCGAAAATAGCTGGAGCATATTGCCTACTGGGCAATCGGGCAACTTGATGAGCCCACATTATAACGATCAATCGGCGATGTATAATGAAGGAAAATTTAGGAAAATGAAAATGAATAAAGCAGAAATTATGGCCACTTCGACCAAGTTGGTTTTTGTTCCTAAATGATTTTTATCAGCTATTAAACCTCAAAAAAGGATATAAAATTGCAACAATCTGAAAGTTTTCAGGGCTGTTCTTGATTTAATTTTTTGGCGCACACCATCCGTCCATATACACGACCTGTCCCGCTGCACGCTATATCTTTTTATTTTTTTCTGAAAAAGAAAAAAATAAAAAGGATGCCGCTGCATCGGGGCGAAAGCAGACTTTTAAAGTTTTCAAAACTGTATTTTGAGAATATCAGATTCAACGGTGTCTTTGCGTGAGGGCAAAGGCGGAGCTCCTTTTTTTTGGGCGTTTTTCAGCCCAAAAAAAGAGCGGGAGCCGGAGACCGACCCGTAGGGGCACGCCCAAAAA
>JAYTNQ010000469.1:0-2451 GCA_043748255.1 Bacteroidota bacterium | reverse complement strand
AAAAAGGGAATTTTTTAATCAAATCGTTTTTAGAATTAAAGCAATATACTCAAACTGTTGATTACACAATAAATAGAAATGAAAACAACAACACTTATATTCAAAAAAGCAGTGATCTATCAAAAAGCAAACAAACTTTTAATTTGCTGCGAGTTAATCTTCAATTATCTAAAAAAGCCTCGTTAAATTTAAGTGGTCTTCAATCTGGTTATAAATTTGATGGGCAAGCAGTTGGTTTTTTGTCTGATAATTATTTACCTTTACCATTTTCCAAATCTGGATCAAACTCTAATATTGAGTGTAATGTTGCAGGGGTTTATAATTATAAAATAAATGAAAACAAAAATTTATTTGTCAAAAGTACCTATTCTGTTTTTGAAATTGAACAATTCACTATTTTAAATTTTAATAAAACCAAAGACAATTCATATTTAGTGAACTCCAAAAGTAAAGAATTTTCAACTGATTTGGATTATGAAATAGAAAATTTCATGATTTTAAAAAAAAATGTTTCGGCTTATTTTGATTTAAAATATATTGATAGAAATTATAATTTTTCAAATTCAAATTTTTTCATAAATCAATCTGTGTATGATTTTATCACAGAACTTGATACAGAATGGTCCGATGAGTTTTCTACCGAAACTACAGTTTCGTTTGAGCATGTTGCAGATAAAAACAACCGATTATATAGAGAATATAATTTGTTTTTGCCATCAATTAATGCCCTATATCATTTTAAAAACAAAACCGATGCTAAATTTAGTTTTTCACGTAGAGTCTTGCGCCCAAATGCTAATGATCTTAATGATGAAATTACTGTTTTAAATCCAGGAATAGCCAAGCAAGGGAATTCAGAATTAAATCCACAAATTAGAAATTATATAGCTCTTTCAATTAGTAAACTATTCAATAAGGATTTTTTTAATTTAAAATTTTACAACGAATCTATAAACAATTCAATAGAAGAAGTTTATAAAAATTCTGGAGTTTTATTGATTCAAACACTCGAAAATGCTGCAAAATATAATGTTATTGGTATGTCATTTGGTATCAATAAAAAGTTATGGAAAAATTTTTCATTAAATATGAATACTGGAATTTGCTTAAATTCATTTGAAGATAATAGTATGAATGCACTGATAAAAAAGAGTGAGGGTTTTTCATTTATTGGGAATTTCTTTTTAAGTACAAGATTTTTCAAAGACAAACTATCTTTGTCATGTTCGGGTCGTTTAAATAATCCAGATTTTTCACTTTTATCAAAAAGAGTATCATCTCCATATTTGGATCTATCACTTAAAACTAATTTCTTCAAAGATAAATTAACTGTTAGTGTTTATGCACAAAATCTTTTGGGTTATAATGCCAGTGGTTTCACAGATATAAGTAATTTTAATAATTTTTTTCAAAAAATTGAGGCTAGAAACTCATCATCAAATTTATTAATTTCGCTTACCTACAATTTTGGTAAAAATTTTAATGATCAAATTGATGATAATAATATAAATAATGAGGATGTTAGAAAATAATTTTTATATTAAGTTTAAACCACCAAATTAATCACTTTTCCGGGCACAATAATCACTTTTTTGGGCACAATTCCTGCCAATTGTTGCTGTGTTCTTGCATCTTGCATTACTAATTCTTCAATTTGAAGGAGCGACAAATCTAATGGTAGGACCAAAGTAAAACGCATTTTTCCGTTGAAAGATACTGGATATTCTTTCTCGGATTCGACCAAATAATTGGTATCACAGATTGGAAAATTTACCTCCGAAATAGAATCGGCATTGCCCAACTTGTGCCATAATTCTTCGGCAATATGCGGCGCATACGGCGATATCAAAATTGCCAACGGTTCGAGAATCGCTCGCTCATGACAATTTTGGGTTTGCAATTCGTTTACACAAATCATAAACTGAGAAACCGAAGTATTGAACGAAAAATTTTCAATGTCTTCTGTAACTTTTTTTATCGTTTTGTGCAAAGATTTCAAACTATCTTTTGACGGTTCATTGTTGGTGACCACCAATCCATTTTCGTCAAAATACAAACGCCAAAGCTTTTTCAAAAAACCAAAAACACCAGATATTCCTGCCGTATTCCATGGTTTTGCTTGTTCGAGTGGCCCCAAAAACATTTCGTACAACCGCAAAGTGTCTGCGCCATATTCTTCACAAATATCATCTGGATTGACCACATTATATTTGGATTTTGACATTTTTTCGACAATTCTATCTACAATGAATTTTCCGTTTTCTGATACAAATTCGGCGTTTTTATAAACAGAATATAAAGTATGATTCCTAAATGCTTCGATATCCAACTCGTTTGTAATTTCGTTTATCAATGAAATATCAACATGTAGCGGAAAATACTTGTCTCCATTGGGTTGGTTTTTTGATTGGCAATATTGATCGTAGATTGATTTTGAAATAAGTTTTGGTT
>JAYTNQ010000468.1:0-6700 GCA_043748255.1 Bacteroidota bacterium | reverse complement strand
CTCAAATCAACTCTTGATTACCTTAAAAGCTTTTGGTTTTATCAAAAGACTATTATTTGGCACTACCGATACAATATAGGTGCCGCTTGACAAGGAACTCATGTCCAATCGTGCATCGCCATTTCCAACCACTCCAAGTGGGGTTTCAAACAACACACGCCCCCACAAATCCATCACCACTGCCTTTGAATCTATCAAACCTAGACTTTCCAATTGGGTGATCGTCAACACATCTACCACCGGATTGGGATAGCTTTTTAGGGTTACAATCTGGTTATTATCAACCGAAGAGCTACCCAATGCAATCGTGTTTACTGCACCACAAAAGCTATAGCTATCACAACTATTGGTTGCCGTAACGCACACGTTATACACACCTCCGCTAGAATATGTATGGGTTGGATTTACTTCAGACGAGCTAGCACTGCCATCGCCAAAATCCCATAGCACGCTGTCATAAACATTCTGACCAACATAATCAAAAACGACACTATCCACTTGGGATGTATTGTTGTAGGGCAAAAAACTACAGGTTGGCACCTGACAATTACAATTGTTAGTGCCATATTTGGCTACATAAAAATTATAATTTCCACTGCTGTTTGAAATCAAACTGTTGCCAACAGCCAAGTTGTATAGATATGAACCACCAATATAATAATTGCCCAAATGATCGGCAGTAAGACTGGCAGAATTTGCATAATTATCTGGCGAGTCGAGCCTACTCAAACCCACACAAACCCCAGTTGCCTTGTCAAGACGAACCAATGCAGGAGCAAGACCCATTGTACTGTTTTGGCTACCCCCTTGAAAAGAACCCCATTTTAGACCGCCATTTTGATAGACAACAGCAACTTCATTTCCATTTACTGCAATGTTGTGGAAAATACCATTTTCGATCCAAACATTATTTGAACCCCAAACCCCTACACCATCTGCTGTCAATTTTATGACTCCTCTTTGAACAAAAGAAAAATATAGATAATCTGTAAATGATATGCCCGCAAAACTATCTACCTCACCATCTGGATTTTGACCAGAAGCTGTCCGAAGTCCTGTAATCATATATATAGAACCATCTGTGGGGTCAACAGTCAGATTTGGAATTTTGCCACTATTGACCATCGTGTTTTGATGATGCCACAAATATTGTCCCTCCATGTCAAAACAACCCATCCAAATTGGCTTGCTAATATTATGCCCTCCGAGAGATATTACCGTAGGGTCTGAAATCGTAAAATAAACTCCTGTTAAAACATAGGTGTTGTTGAATGGGTTATATTTTGATCTAATACGATAAACATCAGGGGCAAAGGTTTGAATATCCAATTTTTTACCGCTAACGAAGTTGCCATTACCATCATATTTGAGCAAATGAAAAGAGAATTCGGGGGCATTATTTACATAATTTCCATCACAAAAAACGCCGTTATACATGTATGTCAAAACAATCAAATTGCCATCATTATCGATATCTGCCGAAAGAAAAAAGGCTACACTTGGATAATCTCCTGGCAAGGTGGTGCCCGGCTCTGGTGCCCGCACCCACTGAAACACCCCGTTTTGGTTGTATTTTACAATAAATGCCGTTTGAAAATTTGCTGGTGGATTGTCAGATATCATACCCCAAATAAGATCCGAATCAAAATGAAGGTCACTATAACTACCCATTCTAATTTCGGCCGTCAAATACACATTGTTTTGGCTATCAATTGCCAATCCCATTGGTGTGCTTCCAGAACTTCTACCGATAACCTTAGACCAACGGTAGTTGCCCGAACAATCAAAACTGGCCAACATAATATTATTAGTAAGGTCCTGATCATTTGTATAGGCAATGGCAGGAATGCCGTCTATGTTCAAACCTGTTTTTGAAACCCTCGAAGCAATATACACATTACCGTCTGAATCTGTAACAATATGCGTCACTTCTTCTCTGTCTTCATCTTGTAGAGGATCATTGCCTCCACCATCCTTGGCCCACTGCCAGTTTTGGGCAGAAGCCCAAAAAGATACAAATAGAAAGAACATACAGAAATTTATTTTTTTCATGATTTTTGAATTTTTAATAAACACTTTTTCAACACCAAAGCATCAAAAAAGTGTTCAAATGATTTTATTTCAAGATTAGTTTTTGTTGGTTGATGATTTGGCTGCCTTCTTTGAGCACTACTATATATACCCCTGCTCGAAATTCTAACAAAGACAACTCCCATGTGCCAATATTGCTTTTGGGGTCTAAGTGTGTAATCTCGCGACCCATCAAATCATATACAAATAACATGGCATTTGATGCGGTATTAAATGCAATACTGACATTGGTTTGTGCCGGATTGGGATATACTGTGAGGTTGGCATTCTTTTCTAAATTACCTGCTTTTTTATTACTTCTAAATGTACTACAAAAAGGCAAATCAATGCTAATTTCAGCGGTACAGGTTTCTTCTCGATTTAATATAGAATTAATATTTATGGTAGTCAAGCCGCCTACAAACCCATTTAATGGAATAATTGTAGTTGTAAATGTGTTCATGCCTGGTGTAATCGTGATACTTGAAGGCACAAAAACAAACTGGTCTGAATTGGAATTTAGGCTCAATTCAAATGTAAGGTTAGATTGGTTGACACCCGAAAAAGTAGCATTATAATTGCAAAAACCATCCTGAACAGTTTGAACATCGTCAAGGGTTAAATGCTTTATCGGGCATTCTGAACATCGTATATACGATACATTTAAAGTGCTGCTATCAAACTCGCAAATCCCATTTGACAATTCCAATTGATAGATGCCATTCTGTTCCAAAATCAAGGGGTCAGGATATTCGTTGCCCTGTGCCAAAATATGCTCATCGCCTCTTTGGTTTTCATGCCATTCCCAATTTTTGATAGGGATGTTTGGCCCTAATAGGCTCCCAAGATTTTCCCTACACAAATCATAACAGCCAGATGGCACCACCCACATATAAGATTCGGGGCTTTTTGGAATGTCTATTTGTGTATATTCTGAACAGCCCGCCAAGTTGGTAAACGTAACTCCATAAGGACCACCTTCATATACTGAAATACTGGAGGTCGAAGCTCCATTGGTCCAATTAAAAGTACCTTGTCCTGCCGCAGTAGCGTTCAAAACAATTTTGTAAATATCACAATCTATAATATTGAAATCTATTTGAGGCGTTGCTGCAGGAGTCGAAACAGTAATGTTTTGCGAAGCGGTAACATCACAACCATAAGCCGAAACAACCACCGACACCTGATGTGAACCCAAACTCAAATTTGGCAGTTCAAAATCTGTATTGTCATTGTTGGGCTGAAGTACCCCATCCAAAAACCACTTGATTATGGAGGCGTTTGTTACAACAGCCGCGTGACCAATCTCGCCTACGCAAATTAGATTTGAAGCCGAAAGTTTTACTTTGGTTGGTTCTATAAAATGTGGAACAATTCGATTTTCTGCTACATCTATCATACAACCATTGCTGCTTTCTAATCGCACCCAATAAAAACCGTTGCTGCTAACCCCAAAACTATTGTTGGCTGTAATCCCAATTTCTGTATTGTTGTTCATCCAATGGTATTTTGAAATTGTACATTCTGATGCATTGGGAGGTGCTACATATTTTAAAAAAACAGGGGCGCCTTTACAAACAGTTGCGTTTTGAGGCGTTACGCCGGTTACACCATTAAAACATTTTTTTGGAATATCCAAAAATGTTTGAATTTGTGTGCTACAACCATATTGATTGGTAATCACCAAACTAATTGTTACAGTGGTATTATAGGCGGAAGTCGCATACATGTGTTTTGGGTTTTGCACAGTAGTAGTGGCATTATCGCCAAAATTCCAAAAATAGGTATCGCCGGGTGTGGGGTTGCCCACTTCAAAACTCACAAGACTATCAGAGCAGGTAGGTATGCTATTTATAATGGTGTGGTTGACAATATAATTCATTTGTATAGGTATTATTTTTTCGCACATATTTTGTTGTAGTCCATTGAGTGTGCCCCAAATTTGTAGTTTTACAAAATAGCTTCCTTGCGTCAGGTTGTTGATGGTAGCATTGGCGTTACTGCCTACCAAAGTCCATGGCCCATTGGCGTTTGTTGCTTTATAATATCTAAATTGTGGGTTGAGTACCCCAGAAATAAAATTGGAGTGGTTGGTCAAATTAAGGTCAAAACCGTTGTTGCCGTTACAGGTTGTACTGTAATTAAAATCTGGCAAATAAGGGATTGTAATTGATTTGTAGGTCGAAAAATTGCAATTATTGCCATACGATGCGGCATAAAACACATGAAATTCTCCCGCCTTTGTTATATTTTGCAAAGTAAAAAGATTTGGTGCTCCATTATTGCCGGGTTGCCCCGTTATAGAGACGTCTGGTCCAAAAACATTCCATCTGCTACTAATTGGTGTTGTGCTTGCTGAGGCTATAAATGATAAACCGTTGCAAACTCCTGTTGGGTTTGTAGTTTGGGCTATTGACATGCTTGGCGTAGGCATAGTACACGTTCCAGTTGGTGGTGCTTGACACTCTTGGATGATCAATATCGGATTGGAAATATTACTACATCCGTTTGCACTACTTTTAAATTGATAAGCCCCAAAACCATAAGGGGCATTTCCGGTAATATTCAAAGTGCCCAAGGTTGCATTGATTATAGGCACACCATTGCGATACCATTGAATCCCGGCGCCTGTGAGAGTTGTTGCCAATAAGGAGGTGTTAATTTCTGTAAGATTGCAATATACAGTGCCCCCACTTGTCACAGATATTGCCGTTACTGGGCCAGGGGTTATTGTAAAAGGCAAAACCGCTTTTGCAACGCCAGAGCAACCGTTTGGATTGGTGATTGTGGCACTTACATTATAACCAATATTGGATAAACTGTTGTTATAAAAGGTCTTTTCGATACTAAAAACACCTGGTGGCGAGGTTGTAATTGGAAAATCAGTACCAAAATCCCATGTGACTATTGTAGAAGAAGCCAATGGCAAATTGGTATTTAATGTAAAAGTGATTGGAGCACCGCTACAGGTTTGAACGTTGCTTGCAGTGATGTGAAGATTTGGCAAAGCAGCTACAACCAAATTTTTTGGGAAAACGGTTTGTGGTATATTACATTTGGATACCAACAACTTTAGGACACATCCACCACCTGTACTTGTTGGGTTGTTCCAAAATACAGTTACGGTATTTGAGTTTTGCCCACTCACAATACTACCTGCGTATTCGGGATATATTTTCCAAACCAAGAAGGCTTCAGGATCATTATACAAACCGCCTGTGGGCGTGTTATTTAAGGCATAATATACAGTATTTGCATTGCTACAAGCCATTTCAGGAAGGGTGTTTGGCGGTGTCGTGATATTATTGCTTATTCCTACTTTCAGTTGCTCTATCGCGACAAATTGTTCTGTAGCGGCTGAGTTGCATGCCGTTGGAGCATAAATTTCATGACGCACTTTTATGATTCCGGGTTGTGTTAATTTGATAGTTACGCTTGTGCCTACATTACTGCCCTCAAAACTGCCACCGTCTGGCACTTCCCAAACATAGTTGCTGCCCGCCTCTGGACTGGCAACACTATAAATTGTTGGTGCATTTGGACAAACTACTGTTGCAATAGGGCCTGCGATTGTTGGCGGCTGTGGCGGTGCCATAACATTAATAAATTTTACTTGATTGTTGCAAATATCATCGCCTGAAACCGTCAATTTATAGTTGCCTGGCATTAGATTTGCAGCCGTAAAACCGTAGTTAAAATTTGGTGTATTGTTTATTTCACTTATGATATTTCCTTCGGCATTGGTGAGCGACCAATTTACTGGGTTATTTGAAGCCAAATGATATTGTGCGGTAGTGTTCAAACAGACATTGTCATCACCTATTATATAAGCGGGGTTTTTTACAGTAATTTCTAATGTAGCTGAACCGCCACAATGCAATAATGTGTTTTCATAAACCGCTTTTAAAACAATTGTACCAGCTTGATTTGCTGTCAAAATTACTTCATTTCGTTGGTCGGTTGCTACAACGGTTGCCAGATTTCCGTTTCCACCCACAATAGTCCAATTAAAATTGGTAGTTGCCCATTGTGGTAGTTTAAAACGAGATTGTTCGCCTACACACATATTTGTGTTTCCGGATATGGTTCCGATATTTTGAATTACCGGAATTTTTATGGTAGTTGGAACATTGCAAGCTCCATTACAATTTTGTGAATTAAAAGTTACATATCCAAATCCAGAAGCATCGACATCATTCCAAAGCACTTCAATAATTGGGCTATTTGAATTATTTACAATATGACCGCCTTGAACTTGCCATTCAAAATTATTATTGCAATTTGCATTAGCTTCTTCGAGCTCTAATGAGTAGGTGGCAAGTTGTTTGTCGCAAACCATAGAGGCACACGTTATAGGATAAGACTTGCCTTCAATTACTTTTATTTGTTTTACGGCTTCACTTATACAATTGCAAGCATTTGTTACTTTCAATTTTACGCGATATTCGCCGGTTTCGTTAAATATATGAACAGGATTGATGGCCGAAGACACCGGGTTTAGGGTATCATTCATAAAACTCCAATAACTTGATACAATGGCGGTACCGCCATTATCAGAAGAGGTGTTGTTGAAAGAAATAGGTTCTCCTTTACAAACTGTTATTGTTTCATCCGTTTCGTTTCCTTGTAC
>JAYTNQ010000467.1:0-2461 GCA_043748255.1 Bacteroidota bacterium | reverse complement strand
AAACTGCCTGTTTATGGCACGTTTTTGAATGGCGAAAATATTTATAAATCTGTTTTGCCTTCTGATGCGATTGTTGTTTTTGGAAACGAGGCGAATGGAATTTGTATGGATATTGAAGCGGGTATCAAAAACCGGCTTTCTGTTCCTCGATTTGACGATTTGCAGGCGACCGAGAGTTTGAATGTGGCTACTGCTACTGCTATTGTTTTGAGCGAATTTAGAAGGGCTGTTTTATAGTTTGGGCTTTTTGGTGCTATTAATTCCTCAACAAATGATTTTAGGTTGTTGGTTTTTGTGGTTTGTTTTAAAATAATATTAGAAATATTTGGTCTGATTTCGCCCCGATGCAGCGGCATCCTTTTTTGATTTTCTTTTTCGGAAAATCAAAAAAGATATAGCGTGCAGCGGGACGGGTAGTGTGTCGAAGTGGGGTGGTGTGCGCCAAAAAAAAAAGAAAAAATCTTAGTTCAACATTGTCCAGAGTTTGTCTTTGAGCTCTGTTAATCCTTGTTGTGCAACAGATGATATGAGCAAATAGGGGATTTTGAGGGTTTTGTCGAGTTGTGTTGTGAGTTCTATTTTTAGTTCGTCGTCGAGCATATCGCATTTTGAAATGACCAAAATTCGTTCTTTGTCGAGCATTTCGGGGTTGTATTTTGTGAGTTCGTTTACTAGAATATCGTATTCTTTTTTGATGTCGTTGGTGTCAACGGGCACCAAAAACAGCAGGGTCGAGTTGCGTTCTATATGTCGCAAAAAATAGTGTCCGAGTCCTTTTCCTTCGGCGGCTCCTTCGATAATTCCGGGTATATCTGCTATGACAAACGACTGAAAATCACGGTATGCCACGATGCCGAGGTTTGGTTTTAGGGTGGTGAATGGGTAATCTGCAATTTTGGGTTTGGCTGATGTGAGTACAGACAACAGTGTTGATTTTCCGGCGTTTGGAAAGCCTACTAGGCCTACGTCTGCCAGGACTTTGAGCTCCAATATCATATCGATTTCTTGTGATGGCAATCCAGGCTGTGAGTAGCGCGGGGTTTGATTGGTGGAGCTTCTAAAATGCCAATTTCCGAGGCCTCCTTTTCCGCCAAGGGCTACTATTTTTTTTTCGTCGTGGGTTGTTATTTCAAACAAGATTTCGTTGGTTTCTTTGTCTCGCACTACGGTTCCTAATGGTACTTCTATATATTTGTCGTCGCCATCTGCGCCTGTGCTTCGGTCTCCACCGCCATCTCCACCGTGTCCGGCTTTTACGTGTCGGGCAAATTTTAGATGAAAAAGGGTCCACAAACTTTTGTTTCCTACTAAATATACGTGACCACCACGGCCTCCATCACCGCCATCGGGGCCGCCTTTTTCGATAAATTTTTCGCGATGCAAGTGGGTAGATCCTTTGCCTCCTTTGCCAGAGGATACATATATTTTTACATAGTCAACAAAATTTCCTTCGGTCATTTTTGGGTTTGGTGTTGTGGGTTGTTTTTTATTAAGCGATAGATTTTACCATCACTTTGTCTATTTTGATGCCATCCATATCGATGACTTCTAATTCAAATTTTTGCCATATTAGTTTTTCGCCTTGTTTTGGAATATGCGATAACTCTGTCATTATCAGTCCGCTAACGGTTGTAACTTCATAGTCATTGATCAGCTCATCGAGTTCAAAATAGGTCAAAAAATCGTGTAGTGAATAGTGTCCGTCAACGAGCCAGCTGCCGTCTTCGCGCTCAATGAGTTGAAAATCGTCTTTATAAAATTCGGAGGCATCGCCTACGAGTGCTTCGAGTATGTCATTTAGGGTGATTATGCCTTGAAAAACGCCGTATTCGTCTGAAACAAATGCGTAATGAATACCGCTTTTTTTGAAATTTTCTAAGGCTTTGTATGCCGTAGTTTGTTCCATAATAAAGGGAGCTTCGGTCATAATTTCGGTTAGATTGAAATTGTCTTGATCGATGTGCGAAAAAATATTTTTTAGATTTACAACCCCAACGATGTCATCATAATTGTCTTTGTAAACGGGATATATAGAGTGTAATTCTTTGAGCATCAAATTTTTGACTTGATTTTTATCTGATTCTAAAGGCAAAAAAACTACCGATTTTCTATGGGTCATGAGCGAGTTTACTTTGCGGTCGCCGATATGAAAAACGCGTTCTACTATATCTTGTTCAATTTCTTGCACTTCGCCGCCTTCGGTGCCTTCTTTGATGATGGCTTTGATTTCTTCTTCGGTTACTTTGCCGTCTGCTGATGGTTTGATCATCAAAACTTTGAGCAAAAAATCGGTGGCATGCGTGAGCAACCATATAAAAGGGGCGGTTGTTATCGAAACCATTTTCATGGGTACGGCTACTGCTTTTGCGATGGCTTCGGGGTGGTTGAGGCCAATTCTTTTGGGTAATAATTCGCCAAATACTAACGAAAAAAATGTCAAAACGACCAATACAATCACTAC
>JAYTNQ010000466.1:0-2464 GCA_043748255.1 Bacteroidota bacterium | reverse complement strand
TTACTTTAAAATCCATGTCGCCAAGGTGGTCTTCGTCGCCCAAAATATCTGATAAAACGGCAAATCTATCGCCGTCTGTGATAAGTCCCATTGCGATTCCAGATACAGGTCGGATGAGTTGAATTCCGGCATCCATAAGGGATAGTGTTCCGGCACATACGGTTGCCATTGATGATGATCCGTTTGACTCTAACACTTCAGAAACGATTCTGATGGTGTATGGACAATCTGCGGGAATCATGTTTTTGAGGGCTCTTTGTGCCAAGTTTCCGTGTCCAACTTCGCGACGTGAGGTGCCTCTTAATGGTTTTGCTTCGCCGGTAGAAAATGGTGGAAAGTTGTAATGTAAGTAGAATTTTTCTTCGCCTTGTTCTGATGGTGAGTCAATTTGGTTGGCTTCGCGAGATGTTCCTAATGTAGCGGTTGCAAGGGCTTGTGTTTCGCCTCGTGTGAATAATGCTGAACCGTGAACGGATGGCAAATAATCTACTTCGCACCAGATTGGTCGAATTTCTGTTGTTTTTCTTCCGTCAAGGCGTGTACCTAAATCGAGGGTAACGTTTCTAACGGCTTCTTTGTTGACTTTGTAGAAATATTTGTTGACCAAATCGCCATTTTCTGCTAATTCTTCGTCGCTAAATAGTGTTTTTACTTCGTCTTTTACGGCTGCAAATGCTGCAGTGCGCTCGTGTTTTGCAGAGCCTACTTTTGCGATTGCATATACTTTGTCATAAGCGGCGGCTTTTACTTTATCAAAAATATCTTGGTTTGATTTTTCTAATTCGTAGGTGCGCACTTCTTTCTTGCCAAAAGCAGCTTGCAAACGTTCTTGAGCTGCAATTTGCACCTTAATATGTTGGTGTGCAAATTTGATTGCTTCTACCATTTCGGCTTCAGAAATTTCTTTCATTTCACCTTCTACCATTGCAATAGAATCTGTCGATGCGCCAATCATCATATCGATGTCTGAGGCTTCTAATTGTGCTTTGCTTGGATTGATAATAAATTTGCCATCAATTCGTCCAACTCTTGCTTCTGAAATGAGTGTTGCAAACGGAATGTCTGAAAGTGCCAATGCAGCAGAGGCTGCCAATCCGGCCAATGCGTCCGGCATTACATCTTCGTCATGCGACATAAGTTGAATCATCACTTGAGTTTCGGCATGATAATCGCTTGGAAAAAGCGGTCTCAACACGCGATCAACCAATCTCATGGTTAATACTTCGTTGTCGCTCGGGCGTGCTTCTCGTTTGAAAAAGCCTCCTGGAAAACGACCTGCGGCTGCAAATTTTTCGCGATAATCTACCGTAAGTGGCAAAAAGTCAACGGGACTTGCGGTTTTTGCAGAAACTACTGTTGCAAGCAACATACATTTTCCGGTTCTAACCACTACGGATCCGTCAGCTTGTTTGGCCAATCGTCCTGTTTCGATTGTGATGTTTCTGCCATCACCCAAATCGATGTTCTCTACAAATAATTGTGGAATCATAATTTTTTTAATTTCTTTTTGTTAAACAATGGTTTTGTTGTGTAGTTGTGTGTAGTTATAACCCTTGAAAAACGACTCTTTTTAATTTTAATCAGTTTGTAATTAAAAAAAGAGGCACGTTAGCGCCTCTCTTTTGTCGATTATTTTCTGATATTCAATACTTTAATAATTTCACGATAGCGGTTGATTTCTGTTTTCTTCAGATAATCTAACAATGAACGTCTTTTTCCTACTAATAATACTAATGAGCGTTCGGTGTTGTAGTCATGACGATTTTTTTTCAAATGCTCTGTCAAGTGACTGATTCTAAATGTGAATAGGGCAATTTGACTTTCAGATTTACCTGTGTTTGTAACGTCTCCGTGTTTGGCGAAGATTTCTTCTTTTACTTCTTTAGTTAAATACATTCCAATATTTATTAATGATTTTTATGTACGAATTCCGGTTTTCGGATTCGGATGCAAAAATAGCAATTATTTTTGAATTTGCAACAAAAAGTGTAGATGTTTTAAAAGTTTGATTTTTAAGAGTATAAATGTGTCTTTTTAATTGAAAATCAGCTTTTAGAATTGTTTGATTGGTATTTAATGATTGAAATCAATACAACTCGGCAACTTGGGCGCATACAAACTCCAAAAAACGCTCGTCTTTTTCTGAAAATGGATCTAAAATATTTGAATCAATATCAATTTGACCAATATTGATTCCGTTTGCAATTATTGGCACTACTATTTCAGATTTTACGGCAATACTGCAAGACAAATAGTTGTCTTGTGCCGCGACATCAGGAACCACAAAATTTTTGTTGGTGAGTGCAACCTGCCCACAAATGCCTTTCCCAAAAGGGATTATCGTATGGTCTGTTGCAGCGCCAACATAGGTTTTGAGTTTTAGTTCTTCTTTATCTCCATTTCGAAAATAAAATCCAACCCAATTATAATGGGCAATATTTTGTTCTAAAAGCGTACAAATTTG
>JAYTNQ010000465.1:0-2465 GCA_043748255.1 Bacteroidota bacterium | reverse complement strand
CAAATTAGCAGTTCTTTTAATGGTCGTGATGACAATTGGATTCTCGTTTACAACGATAGACAAAATTACTGTAAAAGGATCGGACACAATGGTCATTTTGGCACAAAAATGGGCAGAAGTGTATATGTCAAAAAACCCCGGTACTGCGATTCAAGTAACTGGCGGAGGATCTGGCGTTGGCATATCGGCACTTATTAATGGCTCAACCGAAATAGCCAATTCAAGCCGTCCTATAAAATCATCGGAAGTAGAAAAAATCAAAGCAAGATATGGTACACTTGGTGTAGAAATTCCATGCGCCAAAGACGGAATTTCTATTTATTTGAACAAATCAAACTTTGTTAACGAGTTGACTTTAAAACAAATAGCAGATATTTATACAGGAAAAATCACCAATTGGAAACAAGTTGGTGGCGCAGATGCCAACATCAAATTGTATGGTCGCGAAAGCAGCTCGGGTACCTTTGTTTACTTCAAAGATTTTGTAGTAAAAAATGATTATGCCCTTTCTTGTCAAAGTTTGCCTGGAACGGCAGCGATAGTAAATGCAATCAAAAAAGACAAGTTTGGAATTGGTTACGGCGGTGCAGCGTATGACACGGGCGTCAAAGATTGTAAGGTGAAAAGAGATGACAAAAGCCCTGCATATTTTCCAACGGCCGAAACCATCAAATCCAAAACCTATCCAATAACCCGTTATTTGTATATGTATTTGGGTTCACGTCCAACGGGAGCTACCAAAAAATATATCGATTGGATATTGAGTGCAGAAGGTCAAAAAGTGTGTACGGATGTAGGTTATTTTCCTGTAAAATAAGCTATTGAAGCATTTTTTTTAATCACCTACAAGCACAAAAACGCTTGTAGGTTTGTTTATTTTTATTACATTTGAATTTTATAAATATTTAATGAAATCAACCATTACAGAAAATAATTTTACTGCCGAAAAGCTTAAAAAACAATTTCGTCTTTCAGAATTTCTTGCCGAAAAAATAATTTCAGGAGTCGCTTTTTTGTCGATAGCCATTATTGTTTTAATCTTTGTTTTTGTTTTTAAAGAAGCGTTGCCTATTTTTAATTTTAGTAAAAGCGAAAATAAAACAGCAAATACTGAATTTACAGCAGGTTTAAAACCGGAGGCTTATGGCGCAGATGAAGCCCTAAAGCCAGAAGCTTATGGCGATGCACTTGAGGTCGAAGCAAAACCAGAGACTTATGGCGATGTTGTAGCCGAAGTAGCAGCAACCGAGCAAGTGCAGGAAACCAATAAAGAAGGAAAAGACAAAACGTGGAACACTTTTTTGACAAAAGAATGGTATCCTGTTTCTGACAATCCTAGATTTGGATTAATCGGTTTGCTAATTGGAACGCTCAAAGTAACCATAATTGCGATGCTTTTTGCAGCTCCAATTGCTATTTTTGCAGCCTTATATACCGCCACATTTGCATCCAAAAAAGCCAAAGAAATCATCAAACCAATCATCGAGCTTTTGGCAGCATTTCCATCAGTTGTCATTGGGTTTTTTGCTTTAATGATATTGGCTACATTTTTCCAAAATATTTTTGGCTATCAAACCAGATTAAATGCTTTTGTAGGCGGAGTTGCCATGGCACTTGCCGCCATACCAATCATCTACACGATTGCAGAAGATGCGTTGTCTGCCGTACCAAAAACCTACACCGAGGCCAGTTTGGCATTAGGAGCAAACCGCTGGCAAACCGCTTTTTTTGTTATTTTGCCCGCCGCAGTACCCGGTATTTTTGCCGCTATATTGTTGGGAATTGGCCGCGTTTTTGGCGAAACAATGATTGCTTTGATGGCCACCGGAAACGCCGCATTAACCTCTGCAAACCCCTTTGAAAGTGTTCGAACTTTTGCCGCAACAATTGGATCAGAAATGGCAGAAACCGTTTTTGGCGATACCCATTATAGCGTTTTGTTTTTTATTGGATCACTGCTTTTTATTTTCTCTTTTGGATTAAATGCTTTAGCAGAATTTTATGTAAAAGGAAAATTAATCAAAAAAATCCAAGGAAAATAAAATGGAAACAACAACCCACAATTTTTTTTCTAATCAAAAAAATAGTTCTCCAACCAAAGAAAAATTTATTATTGGAGCAACATTAACCGCGGTTTTATTAATTATTGCAATTTTGTTTGTCATTATTAGTATCATTATTTTCAATGGATGGAACCTGTTTTCATGGCAGTTTATTTCGTCGTTTCCAACCGATGGAATGACCAAAGGAGGCATTTTTCCGGCACTCATAGGCACCTTTATTTTAGTTATTGTCATGTCTATAGCCGCAGTTCCATTTGGCACAATTACCGCATTGTATTTGACCGAATATGCCAAAGAAAATTCGAAATTTGCTGCAGCTGTAAGGTTTTCTGTAAGAACATTGGCCGTGGTGCCATCGATCATATTTGGTTTGTTCGGGCTTGGATTTTTCATACAATTTAT
>JAYTNQ010000464.1:0-2473 GCA_043748255.1 Bacteroidota bacterium | reverse complement strand
CACCTGCACAGAGCAAAACGGCACCCATTGAGGCTGCCATTCCGGTACAAATTGTGGCTACATCGGGTTTGATATACTGCATGGTGTCATAGATTCCTAGACCTGCATATACGCTTCCGCCTGGCGAGTTGAGATAAATCTGAATGTCCTTGCTGGCATCTGCGCTTTCCAAAAACAGCAATTGTGCTTGCACAATATTGGCAATTTGATCGTCGATTCCGGTGCCCAAAAAGATGATTCTATCCATCATCAATCTCGAAAAAACGTCTAATTGCGACACGTTTAGCTGTCGCTCTTCGATGATATACGGGGTCATGTTTGTTGGGGTCATTGCATGGACAATTTTGTCAAAATACATCGCATTTACGCCTTGGTGTTTGGTTGCAAATTTTTTAAACTCTGTTCCGAAATTCATAACTTTTGATTTAAATGATTGATTTTTTTTTGAAAAAGCGTCAGCTTTTTTGACCCTCAAATATATGGGTTTTTAGTGATTATATGATTTATCTCTAAAATTTTTGTAGGATGTTTTTTCTACTTCAAACGGCACTTTATCGATCATAGCGATAAGGTTTTTGTTTTTAATCACTTCTTGAGTCAATCGAGTTACTTCGTCTTTGTTTGCCAAAACCCGAGCTACAATTCCATCAATTTCTGACGCAGTTGCTTGATGTCCATATTGTTGCATACTGCTATAGATCATGGCTGTGGTATGCGATTTTAGTTCTTCAAAGGTAACTTTTTGATCAAAACTGTGATTTGTTTTTCCTTGTATGAGCTGAAAACGAAGTGCTTTTTCGGCACTTTCATATTCGGTCTCAATATCTGCGGTTGAAACTTTGGCTTTAGCATTTTGGTGCATCCATTTGATCAAAAAGGCTTTTGGCAGCTCCATTTTTACATTTTCGACGATGGCATCAATCACATCTTTTTGGAACTTGTCTTTTTGAATATCTTTGAATTGCGCTTCATAATCTTTCGAAATCACCGATTTCATTTCCGCTTCTGTAGTAACAACGCCTGCACCAAAAAATTGGTCAAAAAATTCTTGTCCTAAAGGCGCAACTTCAACTTTATGGATGCTATCGATCGTAACTTCTAGGTCCACGGCAAGGTTGTGAACAATATCGTGCGATACTTTCAAAAAGTGAATCAAATCATGCGGATCCTTAAAAATTTGTGTCGAATTTACAATTACTTTCTCGCCCACTTTTTTGCCAATAAACAAGGCTTTTGTAACCGGAAAATCAAACTCATCTAAATAAAATTTATTTGAAATTGATATTTGGTTTTCGTTATTTTCAAATGTTGCAGTAACGCTACAATCGTTTTCAATGCTGTCAAATGGCGTTGCTGTGCCAAATTGCTGTCTAAATTTTAGAATTTCAGAGTCAATAATTGGGTCTTCAAGCTCTATTTCATATTTGGTTACGGCAGGCATAGTTTCAAAATCTACTTCAAAACTTGGTGCTAATCCAATCTCATATTCAAAAACCATCTCTTCGGCCTGCCAATCAAAACTTTGGTTTTCTTTAAAAATTGGCGTTCCCAAAAGTGCCATTCTTTGTGAGTCGATATAGCGTTCCAAAGCAAGTTCGACCACTTTGTTTACTTCTTCGATTTTGATATCACGACCATATTGTTTTTCGACTAATGCGCGCGGAACCTGCCCTTTTCTAAAGCCTTTTACGGTGGCCAATGGCATTTTTTCGTTCAATCTTTTTTGAACTTGTCCTTTATAATCCATGTGCACAACGGTCATTTCGATGATTTCGTTGACAGCATCTATTGCAATTCTTTTAATCTCCATTTTTTTAATTCTTAAATTTTGGTTTGCAAAAATACTACATTTTTAGGTTTTTAACAACAAAAAAACAGGGTCAAAATCAAGAACTTTCAAGGCTAATGCAGCTTTTCAAAAAACAATAAAAAAAATACACCATAATTCGTTTTTCTTTAAAAAAAAAGTTTGTTTTTTTTAGCAATAATAAAAACATTTTTTGTACCTTTAAATATTCAAAAAAAAGTAAATAAATTCAAATTTAATACACCTTATTATGAAACGAATTTTAGTGCCCACCGATTTTTCTACACACGCCAATTATGCCCTGAAAGTTGCTGCTCAAATTGCCCGAAAAACCAATTCAGAGCTGTTTATCATCAACCTTCTCGACTTGCCAACCCACATGAATGATGCGGTAAGCAGCGGTGTAAATATTCCAGAAGTGATGCTTTTTTTAAAAAAAACCAAAGACAATCTTGAAGATTTGGCTTCAGAACCATTTTTGAAAGGCATAAAAGTAACAACTGCCGCCAGAATCGAGCGCGCTTTTGAAGGAATTGTGACCTATAGCCACGAACATCGCGTAGATTTGATTGTCATGGGGTCGCACGGCTCGTCTGGTTTTCAAGAAATGATAATTGGATCAAATACCGAAAAAATTGTCCGCGCTTCAGACGTTCCGGTTTTGGT
>JAYTNQ010000463.1:0-2473 GCA_043748255.1 Bacteroidota bacterium | reverse complement strand
TTCATAAAAATCAGGTTTATCAGCTGTTTTTGGTGCAAACTGTTGCACTCGTGGCCCTTTGATAAACGCTACATTATCTTTGTAGGCAGATACAATTTCGTTTGGATTTGCCGCCGAAGTTTGTTTGATCATTTTAAATAATGACAAATCTTGTGCAACGCCGTCAATCACAAATTGACCGTTAAAAATCTTGTGCCGACAATGCTCTGAATTGACTTGCGAAAATCCAAATACTTCAGAATCAGTTAGTTTTCTATTTATTTTTTGAGATAAATTTTTCAAATACAAAATTTCTTCTTCACTCAACGCCAAACCTTCAGATTGGTTAAAGGCCGCTATATCGTCTATTTCCAAAATGGGTTCAGGCGCTATTTTAATACTAAAAATATCTTGGTGCAAGCTGTCATACTTTTGAAAAAGCATCACATCAAAAGAATCAACAGTGGATAATTGAAGTTGAAATTCTTCTATTCTAAGAATGCCCTCAATACCCATATTTTGTGTGATTTCGACTGCATTTGTGCTCCAAGGCGTAATCATTGTAGCACGAGGACCAACAAAAGCTTGATTGATTTGAAGGGTTTCGAGTTGGCTTGCTTCGCCAAAAAGCCATACTAATTTTGAAATATCTGAAGTAGAAAGTGAATTTGTGGATTGAACTGCAAAAAAAATTTTGCTTTTGTTTTCAAAAAAAGAAATCATTATCGTTGGTTTTTGGTGTTTTGCAAATTTAGTTTTATTTGTGCAAATCTCAAAAAACATTTTCAATCTTTATAAACAATTATTTTGGAAAAGCGGCATTTTGATAAGCACCCAAATCTGGTGCAAAAAGGGTATTTCTAGGATTTCCTAAAATATCAAACGGCACCAAAAATGTTGCGTCGCCTTTTTTTACGGCTTCAGAAGTTTCGTCAATATTGAGTTTATTTTTGTTGGCATTTTGAAAATTAGGCTTGATTGTAGTTGTATTATTTGAAACCAAACAATTGACATAATTTGAAGAGGTAAAGTCATACAAAATATTGTTTTTGAATAAGTTATCATCCGAATTAAATTTTATCAAACAGTTGTTAAACTGATAATTAAACAGTTTTGAATCGTTTTTGTTCAATATCATTTCTGTTTGATTATTGCCATAAATTAGGCAGTTAGAAAAAGTGGCTTGTGTCAAATCGAATGCAACATCTTGCTTGTTTGCATCTGTATAAAAGTTATCTATCAAGACAGACAATTGTTTTGAACTTGGCCAACTGTTGTTGAAAGTGCAATGCCTAAAATTATAATTTCCGCCCAAAGTGCATGCCAAAGCCGCTTGTCCAGCATTGTTGACCACAACATTAGTGGCTTCAATATGGGCAAACCTGCCATAAATACCCACGTTTGAACAATCATAAAATTGCGAATTATCAAGTTGCATCACCGCGCCAACATTGTTTTCGACAATCAAACCAACAATTGCATTTTTGAGTGTCAAATGGTCGATTTTGTGATTCTTGCTTCCTTGCCGAAGGTAAACAAAACCCCATTGACCAGGCACATCGCTATAAAAAGGTTCCAATCTATCGCCTTCAAAAATCACTTCTTTTTCGAGATTTTTGGTCATCGATTTTTCGCCATTTATTTTCAAACTAGCGTTTTGCTGCACGATAAGTCCAGAATCTGCATGAAAATGAATGCGAGCTCCAGCATTGATTGTCAGCGTCTTGCCCTCCGGAACACTCGCATATCCATATATCACATAGGGTTTTTGGTTAGTAAAAACAAATTCGTTGCCATTATCAGGATGATTCCCTATCAGGGCACGTCCTCGCACGGTTTGCACCACATTTTGATCATCCAAGCCAATTGCAACCTGATCATAAATGCCATTTTCTCGATTTGGATATATAAAAAATGCGTCTTGAATCAAGGTTACCAAAGCTACTTTTTGCAAATTTGAACCCGAATCAAACAAAATAGTATCGGTATATAGAAAATCGGTAGGGTTGGCATCGTCAATTTTGGCAGTAGTTTCTACAAAAATATAAAGACTATCATTTGCAAGCAGCTCGGTGTTTCTAAAAATTTTGCCGTTTTCGCCCTGATCCCCATCAACCGTCATTCTGTATTTTGAAAGCAAGCCTTTTTCGAGCTGCAAAACCGGAATTTTGATGTCTTTAGAACTTCGATTATACACTTTCAAGCTATAAGTACTCGAACTTATTTTCGAAAAAACGGTGTCCAAATAGACGGTATCCTTTGAAAATTCTAAGTTTCCGGTGCTTGGCGAAAAACTAAAATCGCTACGGCAAGACAACAAACACAACAAAGTTCCTACAAATATGCTAATAAAAAATGACCTCATTTTTTTGAAATTATAAATTTTGATGACAAAATTCGATTGATTTTTAAAATACAAATATACAATTTCTAAATTGTTTTTCAAGAATTTTTCAAAAACCATTTTTCTGCTTTTTTGGCGCACACCACCCGT
>JAYTNQ010000462.1:0-6737 GCA_043748255.1 Bacteroidota bacterium | reverse complement strand
TTCGATGGGAAAATCAGAGAGTATCAAGGCAATTGCAAAAGGGGTTTTTTAGTGCTGAAACTGGACAAAACCTACTTTTATGTTTTAATTTTGGATTAATGTTAGCTGTTTTTTACTCATTGATACTATTTTTGTGTTTGGTATTTGTGAAAACGTTTTTTCTGGTTCAAGATGGTTTGCGTGAGGGCAAAGGCGGAGCTCTTTTGGGGCTGGCGTTTTTCAGCCAGCCCCAAAAAGCGGGAGCTGGAGACCGACCCGAAGGGGCACGCCCAAATATTGAAATTTAGAGTGGGGCTATTTATTTTATCTTCTATTCATATAAATAGAAACATAGTATAGTAGTGTTGCAATTGATCCTAAGGCGGCTACTACATAGGTTCTGGCGGCCCATGATAGGGCATCTTTTGCGCCGGCTTGCTCTTCGGGGGTTAGCATATTTTTGTTTTCTAACCATGCCAAAGCTCGATTACTGGCGTCATATTCTACGGGCAATGTGATGATAGAAAACAGGGTTGTCGCGGCAAATATCACGATACCGACCAATAATAATTGTGGAAATGTGCGTAGCATCAAAATGCCGCCTAGCAAAATCCACTGCATATAGCTTGATGCTACATTGACTACGGGTACTAATCTTGAGCGCATCGATAGCCATTCATATCCTATGGCGTGTTGCACAGCGTGACCGCACTCATGGGCTGCTACTGCTGCTGCTGCTGCGTTGCGTTGGTTATAAACGGCTTCGCTCAAATTTACGGTTTTATCAATCGGGTTGTAATGGTCTGTTAATTGTCCTGCTACTGAAATGACTTTGACATCAAATATGCCGTTGTCTGCGAGCATTTTTTGGGCAATTTCGGCTCCTGAAAGGCCATTTCTTAACAATAATTTTGAGTATTGTTCGAACTTGTTTTTCAAACGGTTGCTTACCAACCAACTACATAGCATAATTAAACCTGCCAAAATCATATAAGACATTCCCATAATAATATTTTTTAGTTAAGACACAAAATTAAACAATAATTTTTCGAAATTGATTTTCAAAATGTTAATTTTTTGTTGATTTTTGTTTGGTATTAGATGTGTATGGCTCTATTTTCGGTGGCGGCGAGTGCGGCTTCTTTTAGAGCTTCGGAGAAGGTTGGGTGTGCGTGGCTAATTCTGGCAATGTCTTCGGCTGATGCTTTGAATTCCATGGCTGTTACGGCTTCGGCAATGAGGTCTGCGGCACGTGCGCCGATGATGTGAACACCGAGAATTTGGTCTGTGGTGGCGTGTGCTAATATTTTGGCAAATCCGTCTAAATCGGCACTGGCTCTGGCTCTACCGAGGGCTTTGAACGGAAAGCTGCCTGATTTGTAGGGTATTTTGTCTGCGATGAGTTGTTCTTCGGTTTGGCCTACGGCGGCTACTTCTGGCCATGTATAGACAACACCCGGAATGAGGTTATAGTCGATATGTGGTTTTTGTTTGGCGATAATTTCGGCTACCATCACGCCTTCTTCTTCGGCTTTGTGGGCTAGCATTGGGCCTCGCACTACGTCACCAATGGCATAAATATTTGGGATATTGGTTTGAAGTTGGTTGTTTACTTCTATTTGTCCTTTTTGGGTGAGTATAATTCCGGCGTTTTGGGCGTTTAGTCCTTCGGTATAGGGTCTTCTGCCAACGGCTACAAGGGCATAATCGCCTTCGAGGGTGATGGTTTCGCCTTTGTTGTTTTGGGCGGTTAGGGTTACGATTTTGTCGTTTCGGGTAAGGGATTTTACTTGGTGTGCGGTATAAAATTTCATGCCTTGTTTTTTCAACACTTTGGTGAGTTCTTTTGATAGTGCTGCATCCATGCTTGGAATGATGCGGTCAAGATATTCTATTACAGATACTTGTGCTCCCAATCGAAGATATACTTGTCCTAATTCTATACCAATCACTCCTCCACCAACGATGAGTAGGTGTTTTGGTATTTCGGGTAGTTTTAGGGCTTCGGTAGAGGTTATAATACGCTCTTTGTCGATTTGAATAAAGGGTAATGTTGCTGGTTTTGAGCCTGTTGCAATAATGATTTTTTTGGCTTCGATGGTTTGTGTGCTGTTGTCTTGGGCAGTTATTTGAAGATGTGTGGCGTCTATGAATGCGCCGATGCCTGTATATACGGTGATGTTATTTTTGGTCATCAAATAGTTGATTCCGCCAACAGTTTGATCGACTACGGCTTGTTTTCGGGCGATCATTTTTTGTAGGTTTATTTTGATTTCGCCGGTTATTTCGATACCGTTTTCTTCAAAATGGGCTATTTCGCTATATTGGTGAGAGGATGCCAGTAGTGCTTTTGATGGTATGCAACCCACATTGAGGCAGGTGCCGCCAAGTGTGCTGTATTTTTCTATTAGTGCGGTCGAAAAGCCCAATTGTGCGCAGCGAATGGCTGCTACATAGCCACCTGGGCCAGATCCTATTATGACAACATCAAATGTGCTCATGTTTTTTTTTTTGAAATTAACGGTTGCAAATTTAGAGTTTTTTGATTTATTTTGGTAGTTTTTGCTTATATTTTTTGGATTGGTTTTGGTTTTTATATTTTGAAAATTGCTTAATAGCTTATTTTTCGTCCTCTTTTTTGCAAATAGTGATGCCAAAGTAAAAAAGCTGCCATTGTGCGATATGGAGCCCATTTTTGGGTATAGGTTTCCATATCGGCTTTTTCAAAAATCTGAAGGAGTTCTTTGATGGTATTGATGATGGCAATGTCGCCAAGAGGCAATATATCTGGTGATTGTAGCGAAAACATAAGATATACGTCTATGGTCCAATTGCCTATTCCTTTTATTTTGATAAGCTCTTGTCTGATGGTGTCTGCAGATTTGTTTGACAGGCTGTCAAGCTCTATTTGATTGTCTATTATAGCGGTTGCCAAACATTTGATATAGGTTGTTTTTTGTCTGCTTACGCCGCATACACGGTATTCTTGGTCTGCAAGTTGTTGTAGTTGGATTGGGTCAAAATGGGGTATTGCTTTTTTCAGTTTGGCAAAGGTTGCTTTGGCAGAATCGATAGAAACTTGTTGTTCTAAAATGAGCAAACAGAGTGTTTCAAATCCTTGTTTTCGGATAGGTATTTCTGGAACGCCATAGTTTTCAATGATTGTTTTGAATATTTTGTCTTTTTTGGTAAGAAAATCGATGGCCTTTTGCATGGGTTCGTAATTTGATAGCTATTTTATATTGCTATTTTGAGCTAAAGCTGTTCTTTAGCGCTACTCCTTTTTTTGTAAGTCGGTATTTTTGATTTTTACTGTTTGGCATTTTTGGGATTGTCATTTCAATATAGCCACCTTCTATGGCAGGTTTTAAATAATTTTTTCTAAAGTTTTGACTGTGTTTTAAATCTAATAATGCCATCAAATCCTGTCGAGAATTGTTTGCTGTTATGTTTAATACTAATTTTATGATAAGCGCTTCTTGGTCGTTATCTTGGTCACTATCTTGGTCGTTATCTTGGTCGTTATCTTGGTCACTATCTTGGTCACTCAAGATGTCAATGTTTTTATTTAGGCTGGCTAATATTGTGCTTTTTAGGTCTAATCCTTTTTCGGTAAGGCGGTATTTTTGATTTGGGCTATTTGGTGTTTTTGTCACCGCCATTTCTACATAACCGTCTTCTATAGAGGGATTTAAGTATATTTCTCTAAAATGGTCACGGTGTTTTAATTCTAAAAAAACCATAATTTCATTGGCTTTTAGCTCTTTGTTCATTACGATTGCTACCCTTTTTATAGCTTCTTTAACTTGGTCGGTAGCTTGGTCAGTAGCTTGCCCGGTACTGCGGCTTGTTGAACGCCAAATGGTAACCTTAAATTGCTCTTCAAAATTAAAATCAGGACCTTTCAATCCTGCTTGTTTGCAGAGTCGAATAATTTCGCCTGTCCCGGTTCCAAAGCGTTCTATAAAACCTGCTTGGTAAAGTGCTTCTGCTAAATGTGGATTTTTTGGATAGGATGCGTGATCGGTTTTTAGTTTGTCCAAAGTAAGCTCGGGCGGGAGTGCTCCGGGGTTTGATATTTCTAATCTATCAACAAATAGCATTACTTGAACGCTACCGTTGCTTTGATAATTTCGGTGTGCAATAGCGTTTACAACGGCTTCTGCAATGACTGGACGTGGAATTTCATAGGCCAATGGTGCTTGGTTGCTTTGGTCTCTGATCCCTACGCCAACGGCTATTTTTGAAAGTATAAAATCTACTGTTTCGTCAACTTGTTTAAAAACATCGCCTTTTATGACGCGGTGATCTGGTATTGGTTTTGCGATATGAAAACCATGAAAATGGGCACATTTGATTACTGCCGTCGGAAAGAAGTGTTGTGGATTCTTGCCAAAGGCTAGAATACCACTATTGGTTATTTTTGTGTTTGAGAAAAAGTTGAGGTGCGATAATATTTTTGAAAGTGCTGTGCCTTCGCGCAGCGGAAAGCCCCGTTTGTGTTGTGCCAAATTGATAAAATGGTTTACTTTTTCGTTGTCAATCTCTTCAAGGGTTGCGGTTTCATTTGTAATATCGTCAAATTCTGTAGATTGTATGATTCCTTTTTGTTGCAAGATGGTGATAAGTGCTTTATTGATTTCTATTAATAATTCATTCGTGTCTTTGAATTTCTTGTAAGAAAGTCTGGTTTGAATTTTTTGAAATAATTTTTCTGTTTTCGGATTTCGATTTGTGCGAATATCGTCTTTTACAAAGGCTAATGATTGGATATTATTTTTTTGTGCCCAGTCATATTCTATTTCAGTTGCTGATATCCCGTTTTGGTTTTGGTTTCCATAATCGTTTCCAAGCAGTAATAAATATAGGTTTGATTTTGATAATTTGGTTAAAAAATTATGTTCAGGAGATTGGCTATCTGCTGGAAATTTTTCAAACAATATGGGCTCAAAAAATAGTTGCAATAAAGGGTCTGTCAAAAGGTGTTTGTGCACCAATTGTCGGGTGTTTGCAAATTCTTGTTGCACACTTGAGACAAATATTTTTAGTTTCATTTTTTGATTTTTCGTTTGATATTTGGGCTCAAGCCGAATTGGTTTTATACGGTTATCTTGAATTTGTTGTACAAATTTAATAAAAAAATGCTTATGTTTTTTTATATTATTTGGTTTTAGCCCAGATAGTAGTGGAAAACCTTTTTTTTAAAAGATTGAAGCGTATAGCTGGATTGGCTTCAAAAAAAATTAAAAATAGATGTTGAACGAGCCTTTTATCGTAAAATTGTTGGTTTCGGGCAGGTTGCGATAGTTGCCGCGCCACGAGAGGTCGATGCGAAGCACCTTGAAGATATTACCAATGCCTGCGTTGTACTCCCAATAAGGGTTTTCTGGTGCTTTATAGGTGATGTTTGAGGCATTGATGTTTTTGTTTTCGTTGGTGATGGTGCCATATACGGCTTTGATGCCAATGTTTTCGCGCCAATTGAGTTTTCGAATATAGGGTATTCTAGCAAATAGTATCCCGTTGAAGTTGTGATCCCACTGAATGGTGGCGTATTGATCTGTCACAAATTCATAATAGTTGAGGTTGTTGAAGGTGTTTTGTATGGCCAGATAGGACTGGTTTCCGGGTATCACGCTCATCAGGCCAAGGGGTAGGGTTCCAAAAATTTTGCCCATTTCAAAGGTGAGTTTGGTGTTGCCGATTACGCCAATTTCTATAGGCTGTTTGTAGTAGAGTTGTATTTTTTGATAGTCAAAATCGCTGTTAAGTGGGCCTTTTATGCCTTTGGTATAATTGACAAAAAAGCGGCTGAATGGTGCAGTTGTATTTTTACGTTCTACACCAAAACCTGTTGTTTTTCGGTTTGGGGTATATTCTAATTGTAGGTTCCACTCGGCTTGTTTGACTTGGCTTTTGATAGCGCTTTGTGTGGCGTCTCTATAATAATCCAGGCTGAAGGTTGTTGATGCCGATTCGAGAGTTCTGTATGATAATCCGGTTCTGACCACTAAATTTTTGCTTGGCTCGGCCTCTAATTCGATATTGGTAAGGTCTATTTTGGTCAATTTGCCGTTGCTACCCGAAGAAAAAAGCCCAGAGGAGGCAAAACTGCGTCCTAAAACGTCGTTTGTGGTAGTGAGTGAGGCACCAATTTGTTCGATATCGTGGCGGTTGCCACCAGATATGATGATGCGATTGGGTTTGCTAAACATCCATTTGCCGGATAGTCCGTATTTGAATTTTTGATCTTTGAGCCCGTATGCACCATAGCCTTGTAGCCGCCAAGTGTCATTTTTGCCAAAATAGGTGCGTCCACCAAGTCGCAATCGCAATCCTTCTACTTCGTTATAGCCTATTGTTGATAGCACTGGACCAAGGTCGTATTTGTCTTTTTTGATATAGCCTGTACTCAAAATAGTAACCAGGCTATACATTTCTTTAAATCGCTTGACGGTTTTTAGGGTGTCTAGCATTTTGTAGATGCCTTTTTCGTCTTTGTTGAGTTTTTCAAATCTGTTTTCACGCCAGTATTCGTCGGGTCGAGTATAAACGTCGTTGTCCAAAAAGTTGACTTCTTGTTTATAAAATGCTTCGGGTTTTGGTTTGTTAAATTGGTGGTTTCTGAAGATTGTGGTGCGTTTGCCATAAACCCCTTTTGAACCTTCGTCTTTGCTTAATGCAAAGTCAGACATCATATAATCGCGTGTAAGCAAAAATATAGAATCGTTCATGACCTCATATTCTTGTTCGATATA
>JAYTNQ010000461.1:0-2475 GCA_043748255.1 Bacteroidota bacterium | reverse complement strand
GCTTGAAACCGTCGATTTTGTTGGTTGGAAAGTCTTCCATTTCTTCTAAATCGAGCCTCATTTGAATTAATTTTTTGCGTTGTACGCTCCAAATATTTGGTCCTCTAAGGGCTTGAATTTTGAGTATTTTCATGGTGTATAGTTTTGCAATAGTGTCTTAAATTTTTTTACTAAAGTAAGGTTTTTTTTTAATTACATGAGAATATTACCTTTTTTTATCAATTTTATTTTTTTAATTGATATTTGGCGCACACCACTCCTATTCATTACAACAGCTGTCCCGCTGCACGCTATATCTTTGTGTTTTTTTCTGAAAAAGAAAAAACACAAAGGATGCCGCTGCATCGGGGCGATTATAGACCAATAGCATTTTCAAAACGTTTTTAAAAAAGTTTGAAAACAAAAACTCACTTCAGTTCAAAAAGGGTAGTTATGCCCAAATGTGCAGCAAAACCGCAACCCATAAAAAAGAGGTGCAATAAAGGCTTTGAAATCATTACAAAACTCTATGATAACAATGTAGCGTGACAATATTGCGGGTTCCGTTCAACCGGAGTTTATCTCACGGGGAATATTTTTTGTCGGTATTAGATGATTGTAATTGATTGTTGGGTTTCAGGGTCAATGAAAGGCTGGCTGATTGCAGATCGTCTTTGTTTATTTTACAATCAATTTTCTATTTATTTTATTTCCATCTTTTTCAATTTCTAAAATATACATTCCCGAATCTAAACTTTGTTTAGTATTCAGATTGTCTAATTTGAATGTTTTGATATTTTGTCCAATAATGTTATAAACTAAAACTTTTGCACCTAATTCTTCTTCGTTAACTTCTATATTAAAATTCCCGTTTGTTGGATTTGGATAAATTTTTAAGTTTTTTGAAAATTGGTTCTCTGTTGTATTTAAAGTACTAGATATTTCTATTAAAGAGCCGTAAATATCCCATCCAATACCAGTAACTCCGGGAAATGTAAATTGAATAGTAAGAACATCTGTAGTTTGGTTGTACTGAAATATTTTGTTTGACGTCATTCCATACAAATTACCATCTGTAGCTTGAATTAAATTTCCTCGACAATTACCATAAGAAGCGTCAAAATAAACTTTTTGTGTGTAAATATTGTTTATAAAATCATATTGAAATAGGTTGTTTTGCGTCATTCCATACAATTTTCCATTTGCAGCTAATAATAGCGAACCAATTGGACTGCCCTCTACGCTTGTTGGAAAATCGAATTTTTTAGTAAGCGTATTTGTTACAGGGTCGTATTGAAATATAACGCCAAAGTTATTGGCGCCGCCAGCAAAGGTCATACCATACATTTTTCCATCAGAAGCTTGTTTTAATGAACCTAAAGGATTACTGCCTGTTGCACTTGTTGCAAAATCAATTTTTTTTACATAAATATTTGTAATTGGGTCATATTGAAATAAAACACCTTTGCCATTTATACCTCCATCTTTTGTCATTCCGTATAATTTACCGTCAGTTGCTTGGATTAATTCTCCAGCAGGATGACTTCCGTTTGTATTATTAAAATCAACTTTTTTTGTAAGAACGTTAGTTACAGGATTGTATTGAAATATTACCCCTAAGGCACTATTACCTCCATAAAAAGTCATACCATATAATTTCCCATCCGTGGCTTGCATTAAGGAACCCTTGGGTGTATCACCATTTGTGTCATTAAAATTAATTTTTTTTGTATAAGTATTTGTTACTGGATCTACTTGAAATAAAACGCCATAGCTTAAAGCACCAATGGTTGTTAGTCCATATAGTTTTCCATCTGTTGCTTGTATAAAAGAGCCTTGAGGTAAACCTCCTGTTGTATTTTCAAAATCATATTGAAGTGTTGCATTATTTCCTGAACCATCTGTTTTAAAGATAGTCCCCATATTATTTACTCCACCTGTCCTTGTCATTGCCCAAAATTCGGTTTGTGAATTAGCAAAAAAACTTATTAGCAAAAATGATAATAGTATTAATTTTTTCATTTTGTTTTTATTTTTAGTTAAAGCTCAAAGAACATCATTTTGATAGATAATTACTATACGACGAAATACGTATATTTTATTTTTAATTTATTGGAATCGTCGTGTCGAGGGCGAATATCGCCCAACTCATAAATATCCGCAACATCTCCACATTTACATCCATTTTTGGGTAGATTTGCGAAAGTTTGCTCCTTTTATTACTACAAATATATGTTTTTTTTTAAAAATATTTGATCATTTTTCAATTTTTTCATATAATGCTGTCTAATGGGTTTTGGGTGAAATTCCTGCGGAAAGACCTATTAAATACAAATAGCAATTAACATCCAACAATAAGGTCTTGCAAACCCAAAAAGTCTCAATTCGCCCCGATGTAGCGGCATCCTTTTTGGATTTTCTTTTTCAGAAAATCCAAAAAGATATAGCGTGCAGCGGGACGGGTAGGGTGGATGACGGTTGGTGTGCGCCAAAAAA
>JAYTNQ010000460.1:0-16520 GCA_043748255.1 Bacteroidota bacterium | reverse complement strand
TGCGAAACCACAATCACCGTATTTTCATAATTGGCCAAAAAATGCTCCAGCCAAGCGATAGTTTCAAAATCCAAATCGTTTGTAGGCTCATCCATAATCAACAAATCTGGATTGCCAAAAAGGGCTTGCGCCAAGAGCACCCGCACCTTGAGTTTGCCTTCCAAATCGCCCATCAACATATAGTGGCTGTCCTCTACAATGCCCAAACTTGATAGCAACGATGCGGCATCAGACTCGGCATTCCAACCATTCATTTCCTCAAATTGCACCTGAAGTTCGCCAATTCTATCAGCATTTGCATCGTTATAATCCAAATACAAAGCATCCATTTCGGTCTTTACGGCAAACAAAATTTTGCTGCCCATAAGCACCGTTTCCAGCACCGTATGCGCATCAAACATATTGTGATTTTGGTTCAAAACAGACATTCTTTTGCCCGTTTCAAGATGAATATGCCCCGAAGTAGGATCCATATCGCCCGAAATTATTTTCAAAAAAGTCGATTTCCCAGCTCCATTTGCACCAATTACACCATAAATATTGCCATGCGAAAAAACCGTATTCACCTCGTCAAACAAGATGCGTTTGCCAAACTGTACCGAAAGATTATTGATTGTTAACATTGTATTTTTTTAAAAAGTGCTGCAAAAATAACACAAATCAGCCGTTCTTAATCAAAAACATCCACAAATATTACATTTTTTATTTGGGCGTGCCCCTGTCGGGTCGGTCTCCGGCTCCCGCTTTTTGGGCTGGCTGAAAAACGCCAGCCCAAAAGAGCTCCGCCTTTGCCCTCACGCATGTCGCTGCAAGGTGTTTTTCTGCTCCACAGCAGTTTATTTTTCAAAAGACCAAAATTAATAACCCTCCTTCATTTTTTCATTTTTCATAAACGAATCAGCTTTGCAAACCATATTAAAACTTCCACAAAAAAATGGAACCCGCTCATGCAAAGCCGAAGGCAAAATCTCCATTATTCTGCCAAAACCATCCGTTGCAGCTCCGCCTGCCTGCTCTGTAATAAACGCTATCGGATTGCACTCATACAACAATCGCAATTTCCCGTTCGGCGCTTTTAGACTTGTAGGATACATATAGATGCCACCCTTTATCATGTTTCGATGAATATCAGACACCAAACTTCCAATATATCTTGAGGTATATGGACGATCATCTTCCTCCAATTGGCAATATTTTATATAATTTTTTACACCCTGAGCAAAGTGAACATAATTGCCCTCATTGATCGAATATATAGAACCATCTTTTGGAATTGTCATCATAGGATGTGACAAATAAAAAGTGCCAATTGCAGGATTCAATGTAAACCCATTTACACCATGACCCGTAGTATAAACCAACATTGTCGAGGTCCCATAAATCACATATCCAGCAGCAACTTGATTGATGCCAGGCTGCAAAAAATCGGCCAAAATCACTGGCGTCCCAACGGGTGAAATGCGCCGATAGACCGAAAAAATTGTCCCAACCGATACATTTACATCAATATTAGATGATCCGTCTAAAGGATCCATCAAAACCACATATTTGTTTGAATTTGATTGGTCTGAACCAGAAACCGTAATGAAATCATCGTTTTCTTCAGACCCAATACCGCAAACAATCTCCCTATTAATAAGTGTTTGAATAAAGACTTCGTTTGCATAAACATCCAATTTTTGTTGGTTTTCGCCCTGAATATTTTGACCGCCAGCAGCACCAATTATATCTACCAATCCTGCCTTATTGACTTTATGATTCACTACCTTTGCTGCAAGCCTAATCGAATTGATAATTCGAGATAACTCGCCCGTAGAATATTCAAATTCATTTTGATTTTCTATAATAAATTCTCCAAGTGTTTTGTTGCTTTCTTCCATAACGAAATCGTTGTAGTTTTGGCAAATATCGGTATTTTTAACTTAAAATCGTTAACTTTCAAACAAAAAATTAGTTTTTATAAGGATTTCGTTCTTTCCAAAAAACATCAGGCTCAAAATAACGAAACAGTTTTGGTAAAAACCAATGAATCAATTGATTGTGATGTTTCATCAACCCAAACATTTGAATAGGCTTTGCACCAACCGAACTTTTAATTTCTAAAGCAGTTCGAGCAAAAACGATGGTTTCAAACTTTTTGTTAATAGAATATCCAATCATGTCATAGAGCATATTGAGATACAACATTTTATCACGTTGAAAAACATCGTCATAGCCCAAAAAATAGGTGTCAATTACAGTGCCGTTTTTGATTAATGTATTAAAACCAACAAGCTCATTATCAATAAAATAACCATAAAATAAAAATTGATTTCCGAGATTTTTTTTAAAAGAATCAAAATGATTTTCACTCAAATAAAAGGTATTGAAAGGGGCATTCTTGGTTACGTTCAAATACAATTCAAAAATCTTGGCTTGATGAATTTTAATATCTTCCAAAGAAAATTTCATTTTTAATATTCCCTCGCCTTTTTTGCGAGCTCGTTTGAACTGATCACGATATTTTTTGCTCAAACTATTTACATAATCAGCTATAGAGAACCAATCGTCACGAATACTAAAAACCATATTAGGCTGAATATCAAATTGATAAAAACCTTTAAAAACAGTTTTATCAAATTGATCTGCATCAACGGCTACAAAATCTTTGAATGTGGTAAGATGAATTTTGATTCCTTTTTCTCTAAAAACCGATTCTAATTTGATGGCTACTTTTTCCAACAAAACCATTGCCTCAACCATTGATATGCCATCATTTATACAAAAAGCATTTTGACCGGTTAGCATATTATTGCCGATTAACAACACATTTGAAGCAAAATTACGAAACACAAAATCCCGAACTTTGGCCTGAAAACAACTTTTTTTTGCACCAAATGACGATACATTTGTAAGACAAATCATTTGGGAAAGTGCAATTCCAATCAATTTTTTGTCCAAAAACAATCCAATATAATGGCATTTCATATTGTTTGGCGCAGCATCATCCAAAATATTCAAATATGATTTTGACAAAAAAATGTTGCTTTGTGCCAATTCGTCCCATAAAGGTGGGAGCAAATCAGCAGATTCATATATTTGAAAAGTATAGTTTTTTGTCATAAAAAAAATCGTGCTACAAAGGTAACACGATTTTATGTAATAATAAATTATAATTTCTTATTTCCAACCGCAAACAATTCCGCCCATAATCATCAAACAAACTGCCCAATATCCGCCGGTAATCAATACATATTTGAAGGTTCTCTTTTCATACATGGCAGTTGTTGCAATAATTGGTAACACAAAAAACAGCCCAAACATAGCACCATGAAGCGCACCATGCTTGAAAGTGCGAAAAGTGTCTCCATAAGCCGCCATATAGTTGCTCAAAACCGATGGGTCAACGCCTGTTACCCCCATTGTTGCAGACATTGCACCGGTTTGGTGAATGGCCACAAATTGAATAAAAACGGATACAAAAAACGCATAAACCAAGCCCAAAAGCATCGAAACCAACATGTTTCCTCCTCTTGCTTGCTCCTCGGTAACGCCCGTTTCTTTCATCCAGGCATTTCCAAAAACCTTTGGATTATACCAAATC
Organism: Bacteroidota bacterium; assembly: GCA_043748255.1. Lineage (GTDB taxonomy): Bacteria > Bacteroidota > Bacteroidia > Flavobacteriales > Flavobacteriaceae > Flavobacterium. Next base: position 12,937 of record JAYTNQ010000460.1, on the reverse strand, counting down.
ATCCCCACAATTTGTGAAGAAAAAGCTGCAGCCAAAATGGCTAAAAAATTCATTTCCATAATAATAATATTTTAGTTTGTAAGTTCAAATATAATCATTTTTTTAACAATTGTTTATGATTCATATTTTTTTTGCTGAAAACTGTATTTTTATTTTTTTTTACTATATTTGTATCGAAATGAGGTTGCGTTTTTAAAAAAAAACGCATTAAAAAGGAATTTGGTAGTTTTATTTATAAAAAAAGCCAAAGCTGTACCCGCAACTGTATGCTAATCAGCTTGTTGTTATCTACACGCCACTGTCTATGATGGGAAGGCAAACAACAAGACGCAAGCCAGGAGACCTGCCCACTTCAACTAATCAAACTTTCGGGAAAAAAGGTTTGGGTATGGGTAATTTCATGCTTTTCTCCCATTTTATTAAACAAAAATGAATAAAATGAACAAAAAAATTTGTATCGCAATTGCATTTCTTGCAATGGCAAATGCTACTATGATGGCGCAACAAAAAGATAGTCTCGCAGTTAAAGAGCTTGATGAAGTTGTGATTTCGGACACCAAAATTGCTCAAAACAAAGAAAAATCGGGCAAAATTATCATCAAAATTACACAATCGGATTTACAACAAAAAAGTGGTCAAAGTCTCGCAACTATTTTAAGTGCCCAGGCTGGTATTGAAATAAATGGCAATCAATCTGCTGGAGGCAAAAATTTAGGAACCTATATCCGTGGAGGTCGCAACCGTCAAGTTTTAGTGCTCATCGATGGCGTAGCCGTTTCAGACGCTTCTGGAATTAATGCCGAATTTGATTTACGATTGCTGCCCGTTGCTCAAATTGAAAGTATCGAAATTATGAAAGGAGCTGCGAGCACCCTCTACGGAAGTGGAGCAGCAACAGGAGTAATCAATATCACGTTGAAAAAAGGTATTGAAAATCAATTTGTAGCAAACGCCTATTATGATTTTGGAACAAACAATACTGCAAACGATAGCAAAATCAAAGCCGAAACGTTCAATCAAGGTTTTTCGGTGTCTAAAAACAGTAAAAAACTATCATTTTTGACATCATTCAACAATTCTGAAGCAAACGGAATGTCAGAAGCTGCTGGTCTTGACTTTGAAAATGATTCTTATTCTCGAATTAATTTATCACAAAAATTAGGTATCAAGATTAATTCGCAATTAGCATTAGATTTTTTTGGAAATTATGATAAAATAAATAATGATTTTGATAATTCTTACAGCGACACTTTTTCTGCGGATAACCTCAAAAATAAAAGCCAAATTGAACAATTTAGATTTGGATTTTCGCCAAAATTGAAATATAAAAAAGGACTGCTTTTTTGTAATTCGAGTGCCGTTTTTATCAAAAGAAATCTAAATGTATCAGATGATTCGTTTTTATATCAATCAAAAATTGCCAATATTGATGCGGTCAATAAATATCAATTTTCAAAAAAATGGTTTGCAGTTTTAGGAACTCAATTTCAATTTAGCGAAATGAATTTTGAATCAGCTTATGGAAACATCGAAAAAAATGCCGCCAGATTTATAACAGTAGATCCAAATATTTCGCTAGTTTTTAACGCAAACTCGGGCTTTAACCTCAATATTGGTGGCCGTTTAAACAATCATTCTGTTTATGGAAACCAAATGGTATATAACATAAATCCATCATATAACTTAGGTGCTATAAAATTGATTTCATCCTTCAGCACCGCATATATAACACCAAGTTTATATCAATTACATGATCCATATTCTGGAAATATGGATTTGAAACCAGAAAGCAACAGCACTTTTGAGATTGGTTTTGAAACCCATTTTTTGGAAAAAAAAATAAATTGGAACATGGTGTTTTTTCAACGTGAGGAAAAAAACGCAATCGATGTGGATGCCAATTATGTATATACCAATATAGAAGGAAAAAACAACGCTATAGGTGCCGAAACAGCTTTAGAAATAGCAGTATTCAAAAATCTGGATTTGAAATTAAATTACGCTTTTAATGATTTAGATTCCCCATTAAGACGCTTAAATCCAAAGCATAAAATCAATACTCAACTAGATTTTCGTATATCGAAAACACTTAATTTGGGTTGTAATTATCAATATCTTAGTGATCGAAGTGATGTTTTTGGCTATCCAAATCAAAATACAATTTTGAAAGCCTATCAACTATTTGACACTACATTTCGTATAGTTTGTATCAAAAACAAGCTTAATCTTTTTTGTACTATTTCAAATATTTTTAACGAAAATTTTGTAGAAAATATTGGTTACTCCACTCGCGGACGCAATTTTAAAATGGGCTTAAATGTTTCAATATAAATAACTTAAAAAAAATCCCGTTTGAAACCAAACGGGATTTTTTTAGAAAAATTTATAAAACCATTCCTACTTTATTAAAACTGCTCTCTTCCAGAAAAGTGAAAAGCACTTTCGATAGCCGCATTTTCATCAGAATCTGAACCATGAACAGCATTTTCGCCAATCGAAGTGGCATAGGCTTTTCTGATAGTTCCTTCGGCAGCATCTGCAGGGTTTGTAGCACCGATTAAAGTTCTAAAATCTTCTACAGCATTTTCTTTTTCTAGAATAGCAGCAACAATTGGACCGCGTGACATAAACGAAACCAACTCGCCATAAAACGGTCGCGCTGCATGAACGGCATAAAATGCTTGAGCATCTGCAACGGTCATTTGGGTCAATTTTAGTGCCGCAATCTTGAATCCAGCATTGGTAATCATTTTCAAAATGTTTCCGATATGACCATTTTCAACACCGTCTGGCTTGATCATCGTAAAAGTTCTATTTGTTGTCATTTTTGTTTTTTTTTTAAAATTTGGTGCAAAATTAAGGTTTTTATACTTCAAATGCAATTCAAATTTCTAATACTGTAAATTTTTGAGAAAGTGGTTTTAAATGTTCAAATAATTGTGCTATAAATTTCGGACCGTATTCCAAATAAAACTCCGAAAAGTTGAGCTGACGTTCTTGCAAACCTTGATTCGGAAAAAACTCATTTTGAAGTGATTTTAGTTGTTGCAATTGATTTGAATATTTGCGTTTTTCTGCTTTCAAATATCTTTTTTCGAGTTGTTCTAATCCCTTTATTTGTTTGGCTTCTTGTGCTTTTACGGCACCCAAAAACGATTGGTCTGTTTTGGCTACAATTTGATATAAGACAGCAAATTGGGTTCGCAGCTGTAATTTTAGTGCTTCAAAATGTGGTAATTCTGAAGCGTTTTTTTTTGTTTGTTGCAAAATCAAAGTGTCTTGATTCAAAAACAAATCGGTCATCGAAAGCGATAATTTTCTTACTTTTTCGAGTTGTTTTTTGGTGGCAACTACAACCGAATTTCGAACCAAAAGCATCGGAAATGTAATCTTTTGGCTTTCAAAAACAGCTTTCAATTCGAGCCAATACGCTATTTCGCCTCCACCACCAATATAGCACAAGTTGGGCAAAATTTGTTCTTGATACAACGGTCTTAGAATTACATTTGGACTAAAATTTTCTGGTTTATTTTCTAAATGTTCCAATATTTCTGACAAACTAAAAATCGTATTTGTATTGTTGATTTTAAAACAATTATCTTCAAAAATAATACGTTCTCGACTATTTTTTTGCAAATAAAACAAATTGATTTCTCGCGGGTTTACTTGAATTTTATAATCTCCAAATTCCGAAATGGTTTTGGTTACTTTTTTGAAAGATGTTTGTTGTTTGAGCTCGTTTTGCATCACATTAGAAAACATTTTTTTGAGCGAAGCATCATGACCATCAATTATTACTAAACCTTGATTTTGAAAGAGTTGTGTAGCAAAATATCGAGTTGCTTCACTCAAATTATCATTTTTTAAATAAGCATTCTCAAACAATTTTTTCAAAAAAAGCGCATTTTCACTTTGACCCAAAAGGTTCGAAAATACCTCAAAAACTGCCTTTAACCCCTCCGTTGACAGCGCACCTACAGCACCCCCAGCGGTTTTGTCCCAGTGTATTTTTTTTTCTTTAAAATTAAAATTATTAATTTCTTCAAGATCATGATCCTCGGTCGCCATCCAATATATAGGTACAAAATGATATTTTGGATATTGCAGACGGAGTTGCTGACACAAATTGATGGTCGATATAATTTTGTATAAAAAATAGACGGGGCCAGAAAATAAATTGAGTTGGTGTCCTGTTGTAATCGTAAATGTATTTGTGCTTTCTAACAATTTGATATTGTTTGAAATAGCCTCAGAAATATCAAATTTTTGATATTGTTTTTTCAAAGTGCTTACCAAAACTGCTCTGCTTTCTTTTGAATAATTTTTTGATTTTTCATCAATTTGCGCATCAAAATTGGCAAGCTCTGGAAATCGATTGTACCATTTTGAAACTGATGATTTTTGATTCAAATAATCGCTGATAAGTTCAGAAAAATAACCAGAATTTTGATAAAACGGTACGTCTTGAAGCATTTTTTTTGTTTATATGATTTTAAAACTTCATTTGTATTCCAATCATCGAAAAATTTTGATTGACATCAAAAGTATAATATAATTTGGGCAATACGGTTTTATTGGTTCCTGTTGTTGTGATTTTTTTCTGAACAACTCGGTTTTTCACAATACTTTTGCCAATCATATACCCCATAAAAACGGCCAAAGGATAGTCTGATGTCCAGTGCACTTTGCTTTGTACCATTTCAAAAGCCATCAAACCCATCAAACCATATCCAACAGGTTTAATCCATTTTTTTTCTTTATAGTTTTCAGACAAAATTGTCATTGTTGTCATCAGTGTTGTAAGGTGACCAGAGGGCATTGCGTCATAATTTGGGGTGCTTTTTGCATAAGCAGCAAATGAAGGAAATGGGTTCCACTCGCCCCCAGGATGCCCATTTTGTTCGGCAACAAAAGGACTTTCTCGCCCTGTGATTCGTTTGAGCGGCTGAACAACAAGGCCAGAGGCTATCAATCCTTCAACCAACTCGCTTGAGGTGTGAATGGCACGATAATCATTTTTGAGCAAACCAAAAGTAAGTAATCCGCCACTAACCATCAAGGCTGTAAATCCGTTTCCAAGGCGATAAATACCCGAATTCACATCGTTTGGAAACATTTTTATTGGGCCAGAGTAGCTGTGTGCCTCGTTCAACCCAATTTGTTCGCCAAAATCGCGAGCTTGATTGGTCAATTGTTGGTCAATCGGAACCAGTGCTGCCGTAGCGCCAAGTGCTGATCCAAACCAAATTAGATTGTTTTTTTGAACAAACATTTTGCCAAAAATACCAAAATCTGACGGGATATTGGTTACAAATTCCCAAAATTTGGGCTTTTGATATTCAAAATTTAGGTTTTTTGAAATTTTATAAGTCTGAACCGTTTGCAACCTCAAATACTGATATTCCATCGCAAGCGAATCTGTTTGTTGTGCAAAAAGTGTCGTATTGACTGATAAAATCAAGAAAAGCAGCAAAAATAACTTGTTCATATTTTGAATAAAATAATTACAAAAATATAAAATTTTTAGGCTTAAAACACGTATCTTTATTATAATTTTCAAATACCAATCAAAAATTATGTTTTTTGTAAAAAATAAAATATTTTTGCATAAAAAATCATTTGAAAACACCAATTTTATTAGTAACGCCCCCTTTTACACAACTCAATACGCCCTATCCGGCAACTGCCTATTTGAAAGGTTTTTTGAATACCAAAAATATCGCTTCTACACAAGTTGATTTGGGGATTGAAGTGATTTTAAGAATGTTTTCAGAAAAGGGTTTGATCGATATTTTTGATTTTGCGACAACAAATATTAGTTCAAAGTCTGAAAATTCTCGTAGAATTTTTGCGCTCAAAAACCGGTATATTGACATTATAGATCCAGTAATAGCTTTTTTGCAAGGAAAAAATCAAACTTTGGCACTTCAAATATGCTCTAATCATTTTTTGCCACAAGCTTCTCGTTTTGAGTACGATACAGATTTTGATTTGGCTTTTGGAAATATGGGTACACAAGATCAGGCCAAACATTTGGCTACTCTTTTTCTTGAAGATATTGCAGATTTTATTAAAGAATGCGTTGATCCCAATTTTGGTTTCAGCCGTTATGCCGAACGATTGGGGCGTAGCGCAAACAGTTTTGACAATTTGTATGCCGCTTTAAATCAAGATTATAGCTATATAGATAAGCTAACGATTCAGATTTTGCAAAGCAAATTAAATCAAGTTGCACCACAACTATTGCTACTTTCTGTTCCGTTTCCTGGCAATTTGTTTGCCGCCTTTAGATGTGCCCAATATGTCAAAAAAAACCATTCCGAAATCAGAATTTCTATGGGAGGAGGATTTCCAAATACAGAATTAAGATCAATTTCAGACCCACGCGTTTTTGAATTTTTAGACTATATTACGCTCGATGATGGCGAGTTGCCCGTAGAACATTTAATTACAACGGCCGAAAAAGGAATCTTCAAACGCACATTTTTATTAGAAAATGAGGCAGTTATTTATAAAAACAACTCAGAACGATCAGATTATAAGCAATTTGAAGTTGGCACACCAGATTATACCGATTTAAAATTAGACCAATATATATCTGTCATTGAAATTGCAAATCCAATGCACAGTATGTGGAGCGATGGTCGGTGGAACAAACTTACAATGGCGCATGGCTGTTATTGGGGCAAGTGCACATTTTGTGATATCTCTTTAGATTACATCAAAATTTATGAACCCATAGCCGCAAAGTTAATCGTGGACAGGGTCGAAGAATTGGTTCAAAAAACGGGTGGTACAGGCTTTCATTTTGTTGACGAAGCCGCCCCACCAGCACTCATGCGAGAAGTAGCGTTAGAACTAATACGTAGAAAAATAACCATAACCTGGTGGACAAATATTAGATTCGAAATGAATTTTAGCCCCGATTTGTGCATTTTGCTACAAAAATCGGGCTGTATAGCCGTTTCAGGAGGGCTCGAAGTAGCTTCAGACAGGCTATTAAAACTCATCGACAAAGGCGTTTCGGTGGCGCAAGTAGCACAAGTTTGCAACAATTTTGCACAAGCCAAAATCATGGTACATGCCTATTTGATGTATGGATTTCCAACACAAACCGTTCAAGAAACCATTGACAGCCTCGAAATGGTAAGACAAATGTTTGAGCTAAACGTTTTGAAATCTGCATTTTGGCACCAATTTGCAATGACCACCCACAGCCCCGTTGGCCAATTTCCAGCAAAATTTGGCGTGAACAAAAAAACCAAACAAATTGGCACTTTTGCCAACAATGATATTGAATTTTTTGACAAAACCGGCATTGATCATGACAAGTTTAGCTTCGGACTCAAAAAATCGCTACACAATTATATGCACAGCAACTGCATCGACCTCGAATTAAAAGAGTGGTTTGACTTCAAAACCCCAAAAACCAGCATAGATAACCGTTTTATTTGGAACGCTTTAATGACACAAACTCCAGTGGCTATCAAGCCCACAACCAAAATTATTTGGTTTGGAAATCAACCCCAAATCGAACATTTTATCAAAACCAAAAAAGCAAATAGTTGGGCCATGCTTCGACTACAATTTCATGACGTATCCAAAAAAAGTTCAATAGAAGTCAATGAAAATCAAGGTCTTTGGTTGCTAAAAACCCTTGAAAACATACATATAAACCAACAAAAAAACCAAACTTTTCAAACCTTAAAACAAGATTACGAAAACCAATTTGATGATTTTGAACTCTTTTGGCAATCAAAACCAATTCAAAATTTAAGGAAAATTGGACTCTTACAACTTTAAAATCAAGTTATAGTCTTTTTTTTTGGCGCACACTTCCCCTATCACACACCACCCGTCCCGCTGCACGTTATATCTTTTTTTGGTTTTTTTCAAAAACCAAAAAAAGGATGCCGCTACATCGGGGCGAATTGAGACTTTTTGTGTTTTCAAGACGTTATTCGTAGGGTGTTGATTTTTAACCGCAAAGGTTGCCCAAACTAAGTAGTTAGTTTTCATAGCCTTCTGCACAGTTTTGCTACACATTTGCTGGAAAATGATGTTGCTATACAAATAATACAAGATTTATTGGACACAGCAATAACAAAATAACCGAAATTTATACCAATCTAAGCACCAAAAATACCCAACAAATAAAAAGCCCGTTTGATGATTTGTAAAAAAAAGCATATATTTGCCTAACAAAATATGTCTTACTATTGTCAAGCATATACACCCAAAAAGAGGTTGAAATGTCTTACAGAACCAGGCAAAAATACTAGTTGTGAGAAAGTGTGAAATTGCTCGCGTAAATCAATTACATTTTTGTATTTTTATCGAAAATAATAATGTCATGAAAGATTATAAAGAAATAATTACAATTGAACCAGGAAAACGTGGAGGGAAACCCACTATTAGAGGAATGAGAATCAGCGTAAACGATATTCTTACTTGGTTGGCTTCTGGAATGACAATTCCTGAAATTCTTGTTGACTTTGACGAATTGACTAAAGAGGATATTTATGCAGCGCTAAGTTATGCCGCAGATAGAGAAAATAAAATCTATCAGATTGCTGTATGAAATTATTATTTGATCAAAATATCTCACACAGAATTCTTAAAATTCTTTCAACCGAGTTTGAAGGTTCCACTACTGTTAAAAGCGAAAACTTAATTAATAGCTCTGATAAATCTATTTGGGACATTGCCAAAAAATCAAATTATATAATTGTAACTCAAGATTCAGATTTTAATGATTTGAATTTACTTAATGGTTTTCCTCCAAAAATAATTTGGATAAGAACAGGGAATCTCAAAACAGAAGAATTAGCAAATATTTTAAAAAATCATATTGAAGAAATTAAGGATTTTGAAAGCAATCAAAATTTTGGATGTTTTGAAATATTAGCAATAAGAAAATAACACCTACTGACAAAAGCCAGCCTTTCGTTGGGCTTGAAAACTCCGCTTAAACCGAGCCTACAATTTTTTCACCTCCATGGGGTTATCATAAAGTTTTGTCGAGATTTCAAAGTCGGTTTGTCGAGCCGAAGGAATCACACCCAAAACCCATTAGACAGAATCGTAGCAGAAAAAAATTGAAAAATGATCAAATAATATTAAAATGAATCTTATATTTGTAATAACAAAAGCAACAAATTTTCGCAAATCTACCCGAAAATTGATCTAAATGCGAAGATTGTTACGTATATTTACAAGTTGTGCGAAATTAGCAATAGAAACGCAAAAAATGAAAAAAAGTAATTTTGGAATAAAATTTGTTTTATATTTGTTCAATAAATTTAATAATTAGAAATAATGGCTAAACCGATTAATATAACTCCAGTACTTAGAGGCAAAGATGCCGTAAGTTTCTTTGATAAGTTAAAAAATAATTCTTCTAAAAGAGTTAGTGTTTCTGATTTGAGAACAATTTCTAAAGATGCAGATAGACTACGTTCAATAGCAAAAATTTAATTAAATTTTGGATTTAGAAGGATTATCATTAGTAAAAGTTGACGAAAACACAATATTTAAACCATTCAACTGTAATGATGAAGATTTGAATGATTTTTTAATTAACAAGTCAAAAAATTATTATAGTGAACATTTAGCCACTACTTTCATAATTGAAAGCCACGATTTAATTTATGGCTTTTATAGTATTTTAAATGATAGTTTGAGAGTAGAAGAAGTAAATTTTGCTTCAAAATCATCTTTTAAAAGATTAATTAAAAATCTTGTAACACACAGAAAAAGACACTTAGAAAATTTTCCTGCTATAAAAATAGGTCGCTTAGGAGTAAATAGCGACATACAAACAAAAGGATTAGGTAAAATAATTGTAAATACAATCATAGATTATGCAATAAACTTGAATGAAGTTTGTGCTTGTAAATTAATAACAGTTGATGCGTACAGACAATCTTTAGGTTTTTATGAAAAAATGGGTTTTGAATATTTTTCAATAAACGACATTGAAGATAGTGAAAGACAAATGTTTTTCGATTTAACACCAATTATTAAAGCATATAACGAAGTATAAAAACAAAAACTTCGCACAAACCCCAGCCTTTCCTCGACCTTGAAAAGCCAACAATGAATTGTAATCATCGAATACCGACAAAAAATATTGTCCATGAGATAAACTCCGGTTGAAAGGAACCGGCAATTTTTTCACCTCCATGGGGTTATCATAAAGTTTTGTTGCCATTTCATAGCCGAAGGCACAGTTATGCCACCCATTTATTGGAAAGCGGAACCGATTTGAGATATATACAGGAATTATTTGGACATAGTAGTAGTAAGACAACAGAGATTTATACCCATTTAAGTACACGAAATTTACAACAAATAAAAAGTCCATTTGATGATTTATAAAAAAAGTGTATATTTGTTAAGTATAACGCTACTGAGTATCGCCAATCTACACATAAAGGGATTGATATACGCTATAAAGTATCGCATATATGCAAGTTACCATCAAGTTATCGAGAAAAACGGAAAATAAGAAATAAAAAAGGGTTCCGAAGAACCCTTATATCTTTTACTTAATTACGTTTCTACGAAAGAAAGAGGCTTTATCAAGTCTATATGTTGCAAATGTATAAAATATATTGGATATTGCAACACATATGAGAAAAGATTTAAGATATAAATATTTATCGAGACCCAGATACAACCGATATTTGGTTGCAACTTCTAATGATAACGAGGGGCAAAAAAACTTTACAACGCAAATATTAGATTAGCGCAATCATTTCATCCTATTTTATCACAATTTGAGGTTATTCTAAGAAATAGTCTTAACCTAAAATTATCAGCTCACTTTCGAGATATTGATTGGATAATAAATCAAAAATCGGGTTTCATGAGACATAATTCATTGAGAAATTCACATTTTTTTTTGAAAACTTGTGTCCAAAAAAGTGAAACTAAATTGACAAGAAGAGAAATACCAATTACGAGTGGAAAAATAATTTCAGACCAAAATTTTGGATTTTGGTTAGCCTTTTTTCTTTCACATCATTATTCATTGGTTGGAGGTCAACCAATTCATATCTTCGCGAACAAACCAGTAGTTGAAGATAGAGCAAGTATATACTCTAAGCTTGATGAAATTAGGAGTTTCAGAAATAGAGTTAATCATTGTGAGCCAATTTGTTTTTTAGGTCATAGTATTGACTGTTCGGAAGCATTAGAAATTAGAAATTAGAACAAAACTCTACAATCTAATTAAATGGATTGATCCGAAACTTATTCCTTTTTTTGAAAATGTAGATAATATACAAAGTAAAGTGAATAATATTATGAGAATTTAACCCGCTGGTAAAAGCTAGAGTTTCGTTGGGCTTGAAAAGCCAACAATGAATTGTAATCATCGAATTCCGACAAAAAATATTGTCCATGAGATAAACTCCGGTTGAAAGGAACCGGCAATTTTAACAGCTCTATGTGGCTATCGTAAAGTTTTGTGGCTATTTCGCAGCCGTAATTGCACCTCTTTTTTTTGTCCTAATAGACCTATTCAATTATATTTGCAAAGAACAAAATTTACTTTATCACAGCTACTGTAGGTTTAGTTCAACAGCGATTATACGCAATCAAACCTTTTGTGCTTTTGCAGGGTTAGATTATCAATTTGAATTAATAATATTAGATTTGTTTTGATGCTTTTTGTGGTCAAGGATTTCAAATCGTGAGATCGGAGTCCAAAAAGGATTTTTTGATACCATAACAACATTTGAAATATTTTCAAAAAAAAATATCGATAAATTATTGTTTTATGTTGCATTAGATTAATTTAGCAGAAAATACCATATAAAATTAACCCAAACGCATAGTTATGAAGAGTCGCTTTATATTTTTTTTCTATCTAATGGTCTTTTCAAACCCCTGTTTTTCTCAATCAGACTCTATAGTTCTGCCCAAAGAAAGTCGTTTGAGTATGGCAAAATCTGTGTTTTCAAACAGTGTGATGTGTATTCCAAAAGATTTTGTTCAAATGGGCCATTCGTTTTCAGATGATTGGAAACAAACCGCATTATACGCGGGTGGCATTTTAGGACTAATCGCTACAGACAGCTACACTACTAATTTTTTGCAAGAAAAAATTGAACCAAACCTAACCTATAAATTACCAAAAATAGATTTCATAAAAACCAATATTGATTGGATTGATGGAAATAATGCATATATTATTTACCCAATTTTAGGCTTATATGCTGGGTCATTTGTTGCAAACGACAGAAAAGGACAAGTTGCTACCGTAAATGCGTTAAAAGCTATAAGCTATTCTTATGTAATATCGCATTTGATTTTAAAAACTATTACCGCCAGAAATAGGCCACAGCCATTGCTAAATGACGACAATCAAGCACTATCCCCTTTTTCAAAAGACCAATGGGATTTTGGAAATTATCACCCAATTTATTTTAAAAGTCAATCAGACGGCACATCTTTTCCGTCTTTTCACGCTACTTTTTATTTTTCTGTAGCCAAAGTTTTTCAGATGGAATATAACAATTATTGGATTCCTTACACTATTGCCACGGGTGTTTTTATGGCAGATTTCAAAAGTCATCAGCATTGGGTTTCAGACCTTTTGGTTGGCGGATTGTTGGGTACTATCATTGGCAAATCTGTTGTAAAAAGCAGCAGAAATCAAACTACAAACCATAAAAATAATGTAGGAAATAATCCACAAAAATTCAAAATAAGCAAACAATTTGTACCACAAATATCTTCAAATTTTGTAGGATTGCATTTTGTAGGCAGTTTTTAACTTTGTCATCTTCATCTTATTTTCTTGGTTTTCAGAGCACAATATTGTAGTTTTTTAAGGTATAGTTTGATTCGAAAATATAACAGACTTTAGCCCATAAAGTCTTTTTTTGAAAAAAATTAAAAAAACAACAAAAAAACCTTACATTTGTTT
>JAYTNQ010000459.1:0-2482 GCA_043748255.1 Bacteroidota bacterium | reverse complement strand
GTTAAAAACCTATCTGAAAGCCAACAAAAAGAAAAGGAAGGAGAAAATATTTTGACTCAAACGGCTTCATTAGACCATATTATATTGCTTGATGAGCGTGGTAAAATGTATTCAAGTGTGGCGTTTTCTGACGAAATTCAGAAAAAAATGAATATGGGGTTAAAAAATTTGGTCTTTGTTATAGGTGGTCCCTATGGGTTTTCAGAAAAAGTATATCAACGGGCAAATGGCTTGATTTCGCTGTCGCAAATGACTTTTTCGCATCAAATGGTTAGACTTTTTTTTGTAGAACAATTATATAGAGCATTTACAATTTTGAAAAATGAACCCTACCACCATCAATAAAATTGTAATTTTTATAAAATTTGTCTAAATTAGCGCATCAAATTTGAGCAATATGCAAACGATTAAAATAATTGAATGTCCGCGTGATGCTATGCAAGGCATAAAATTATGGATACCTACACAACAAAAAATAGATTATATTCAGAGTTTGTTGGCAGTTGGTTTTGACACAATAGATTTTGGTAGTTTTGTTTCACCAAAAGCAATACCGCAAATGCAAGACACCGAAAAAGTGTTGAAGGGATTGGATTTGTCACAAACAAAAAGCAAATTATTAGTAATTGTAGCCAACACACATGGCGCAAAAGAAGCAGCAAAACATTCAGAAATTCAATATTTGGGCTATCCATTTTCAATTTCAGAGAATTTTCAAATGCGAAATACCCATCAAACAATTAATAAATCACTTGAAACACTTGCCGAAATATTGGAAATTGCTTCAAAATCAAACAAACAAGTAGTAGCTTATTTATCTATGGGTTTTGGAAATCCTTATGGCGATCCATGGTCATTAGAAATAGTAGCCAATTGGACTCGAAAATTGGTCGATTTGGGTGTCAAAATCATTTCACTTTCTGACACAATTGGAAGCGCAAACCCAAAAATGATATTCAATTTGTTTTCAAAATTAGTTCCAGAATACCAACAGATAGAATTTGGGGCGCATTTGCACACTAAAAAAGAAGATGCTTTTGCAAAAATGGACGCCGCATTTCAGGGTGGCTGTTATCGATTTGATGGTGCCATTCAAGGATTTGGTGGTTGCCCAATGGCATCAGATGAACTGACCGGTAATATGCCAACAGAAAAAATACTTTCTTTTTTTAAAACAACAAAAACAACTTTGAAATTAGATCCAAAAAAATTCAAAATTTCCTATAATATTGCAAATCAAATTTTTACGAATTCACATTAGAAAATTAAGCAATTTTATTTTCATAAATTTTACCATTGTTATCAACTGTAATAATAAATTTATGATCTTTTAGATTATATAACCAAAGATAAATCCACACTACAGACCAAAGTCCCAAAGTAAAAAAACATACCAAAAAATTAAAAACATGGTTGGTTTTCTTTCTTTCTTTTAATAAAATGGCAAACAAAAATTTATCGTTTTGTTCCAGAATTTGAAAACCTTTTTTTCGCTTACGAGCCACAAAATAAATTAATTTTTGCAAACAATCTTCGTTTTCGAATTTATATTTTTTCATGATTTCAAAATTAAGTAATCAATATTATACTACAAATATCAAATAAAAACTAAATAAAATAACGGGGAAATACCCCCAATTTTCAAAGGAAAAATCCCCCCTATTTTGAAAAAAACATATTATTTATTTCAAAAAAAATCATATTTTAGCAAAAAATATAGAATATGAAAAAATCAATAATTATTTGCGGAAGTATTTTGGGACTGCTTATCATAACAACAAGTTTTGTAAAACCACCAAAAAAATTTCGAGATTTGAACAAAAATGGCAAAATGGACGACTATGAAAATCCAAGTTTGACAATTGAAAAACGAATAGACAACCTCATAACATTGATGAATATTGAAGAAAAGGCAGGGATGATGTTTATAAACGGAACCTTTATAAACGACGATGGCACCATCGACAAAAAGCCAAATGCCACCGGAATTGCAGCACGATTGCCATCTGCACGAGAGCTTATTAGCACAAAAAACATGAACCATTTTAACTACTGGGAAGCCCCAAAAGTAAAACAAATGGCAATAGGATATAACGAAATTCAAAAAATTGCGGCACAAACAAGATTGGGAATACCCGTAACGATTGCTTCAGATCCGCGTCATTATTTCAGCAATAACATTTTTGCATTACAAGCAAATGGATTTTCGCAATGGCCAGAACAACTGGGTTTTGCAGCTATAAATGACCCTAAATTGATGCAACAATTTGGAGATATTGCACGACAAGAATATCTTGCAGTTGGAATTAGAATTGCGCTCCATCCAATGGCAGATTTAGCAACAGAACCACGCTGGCCGAGAGTTAGCGGTACATTTGGCGAGGATGCAAATCTATCAGCACGAATGATAAAAGCCTATATTTTAGGCTTTCAAGGAAGCAAATTAGGAACAAAAAGTGTGGCCTGTATGACCAAACATTTT
>JAYTNQ010000458.1:0-6759 GCA_043748255.1 Bacteroidota bacterium | reverse complement strand
TTTTTATATAAAATAGTTTTATACAATAAATGAAATTTTCAGGTTCAAAAATTATTGGTCATTTTTGAGTTGAAAAAACATTGTATTTAGTTGTTGTGCGCAGCCTCAATGCTTTTGTGCTCTGCCTCACTCATAGTGTCACAAAGTACAGGCGTAGCGATAAACAATGAAGAATAAGTCCCAACGATAATACCAATCAACATGGCAAAAATAAATCCACGAATTGATTCGCCACCAAAAATAAACATGATAAGCAATACCATAATCATGGTTAGCGAGGTGTTTATGGTTCTAGACATTGTGCTATTGATTGATTTGTTAACAATTTCTTCAAATGTTCCTTTTTGTTTGCCACCAAGATATTCTCTAACACGGTCAAATACAATAACGGTATCATTCATAGAATATCCAATGACTGTTAGGATAGCGGCAATAAAATGCTGGTCAATTTCCATTCCAAATGGAGCAAATTTCCATAATAAAGAGTAAACTCCAAGCACAAAAATTACGTCATGCGCTACGGCGGCAATTGCTCCAAGGCTGTACTGCCATTTTCTAAATGAAATCATCAAATAAAGGCATACTATAAACATAGCACCAAGTACTGCCCAATAGGCATTGGTTTTGATATCTTCGGCAACGCTCGGTCCAACTTTTGATGCTTGAAGGATTCCTACTTTCTTGCCGTCATAAGAATTAACAAATTTTTCATAGGTCATATTGGAGTCAAAATGTCTTTTCAAACCTTGAAAAAGGAGTTGATTTACTTCTTTGTCGGCTTCTATTCCGTTATCTGCAACTTTATATTTGGTGGTGATTTTTAGTTGTGTATTTTCACCAAAAACTTTGGCCTCAACAGAACTACCAAATAATGCTGAAAGTTCTGCTTTAACTTCTTCTGTTGGTACAGCTTTTTCAAATCTAACTTGAAAAGTTCTACCTCCAAGAAAATCAACGCCATAATTCACGCCATTTGTTGATAATGAAATGATACTTACAATAACAACGACTCCAGATATTCCATAAAATAATTTTTTGTATTTCAAGAAATCAACATTAAAGTTGTTCAACCAGTTTTTGGATAAATTAGTAACAAAAGTCAAGTTGTTGTTGCGAGAAACGCTCCAATCCAACAAAATTCGAGTGATAAATATCGAGGTGAATAACGAGGTTGCAATACCTATTAATAATGTGGTAGCAAAACCTTGTATTGGGCCAGACCCAAAAACAAATAATACCAAACCAGTCAAAATGTGGGTTACGTTTGCATCAACAATCGAGCGCATAGCGCCTTTCCAACCGAATGAAGTTTTGATAGCGTCTTCAAGATTTTTGCCCAATCGAAGCTCTTCTTTGGCTCGTTCATATATAATAATGTTGGCATCAACTGCGGTTCCCATAGTAAGTACAATACCTGCAATTCCAGGCAATGTCAAAACAGCACCCAAACTGGCTAATATTCCAAACAAAAATAGTAGATTGACCGCCAAAGCGATATTGGCATAGATGCCAGATTTTCCATAATATACTAGCATCCATAGAGATACTAATAAAAGTCCAACCAAGGATGATGTCACACCATTGTCGATGGCTTCTTGTCCAAGCGATGGACCTACTACTTCTGATTGAATAATATCAGCAGATGCTGGCAACTTTCCTGCGCGCAAAACATTGGCTAAATC
This sequence comes from Bacteroidota bacterium, assembly GCA_043748255.1. Taxonomy (GTDB): domain Bacteria; phylum Bacteroidota; class Bacteroidia; order Flavobacteriales; family Flavobacteriaceae; genus Flavobacterium. The sequence continues at coordinate 5,077 of JAYTNQ010000458.1, read as the reverse complement.
CAAGGTTTCGGTAACATTAAAAGAACCAGAAATTTCAGAACGACCACCAGAGATTGGCCCGCTCGAAACTCCAGGAGCAGAGTAAACGATGTCGTCTAAAACGATTGCTATATTGCTTTTTTGGGTATAAGCCCTTCCGGTTAATTCTTCCCAAGTTCTGGCTCCGCTACCGTTCATTTGCATCGATACGGCTGGTTTACCTAATTGGTCAAAAGTATCTTTGGCATCGGTTATTACGCCACCGCTCATTGGAGCTATATTGTCGCGATTGCCTTTTAGGGCATATAGTTCGACAGTTTCTGTTTCTTCTTTTGTTTTTTCGTTAATGTTTTTGTTGGCTTTACCCCAAACAAATTTAGCATACCGCTGGTTGGCAGCCAAAAGCAATCTTATGTTTGGTCTTTTCAAATAACCGTTGATTTGTGCCGTGTCTTTAGAATTAAAAATACCTAATATACCACCACCTCCTTGTGCAACCATTTTCCCTAATAATGGATTATTTTCTTTTTTGGAGGCAGTTGTATCTTTTGCATCTGTCAACAATTTCGATAAAGAGTCTTTTGGTTTTGCTACTTCTTTAACTTCAGTAGTTACTTCAGTTTTTTTCAAAGCTTCGTTTGCAGCCATCAAAAAGCTTCCTATTTCATCTACTTTATAAGTTTCCCAAAATTCTAATTGAGCAGTGCTCGACAAGAGTTTTTTGATACGGTCAACATCCTTTGCGCCAGGCAATTCGACCAAAATTCGACCAGATTCTCCTAATTTTTGAATGTTTGGTTGGGTTACACCAAATTTATCAATACGTTTGCGAAGCACTTCAAAAGCACTTGCAACAGATTCGTCAACTTTTTTACGAATTACTTTCTCTGCATCTTTATCAGACATATTAAAGTTGATGCCATCGCTACCTTGTAGGTTTTTGTTAGCATATATTTCTGGCGAGGCCAATTTTATTTTCCCATCTGCACCATCTGCAAAGGCTTCAAAAAAGGCATCTATATAGGTTTGATTTCCCTTTCTATTGGTCGTTGCATCTGCTAATGCTTTATTGAAAACTGCATTTTTAGAGTTATTGGCCAATCCTTTTAGAATGTCTTTTACCGAAATTTGAAGAATTACATTAATTCCTCCTTCAAGATCTAATCCTTTATTGATTTTTTTGTCCTTTACTTCGTCGTAAGTAAAATATCCCAAAAACACTTTTTGTTTGCCAATGGAATCCAAATAGGCAATTTCTTTTTTTTCATCACCTTTTGCAAAGGCTTTTGCACCGTTTTCTACGCTACTTGACACAAATGTGAAAGAAAGTTGGTAGATACTTACCAATGCAAATAAAATTGCAAAAAATTTAACGAGTCCTCTATTCTGCATTATTACTAAAAATTAATTAATTTATTTTTATTTTATTTTGTTTGTTGTTAAAAAAACGAAAAATTCACTTTTTTTTATGAAAAAAATAAAAATTTTAAATTTTTTTTGTTTTTGAAACGAGCAAATATATCATTTACTGCAAGATTTACCAATTATTTTACCAATAAATCTTGCATTATTTGAAATATTATTTTTTTTTTCGATTTATGATACTATCGACTGAAGTGCATCATTCATTCCACGAACGGCATCTGCACTTTTTGCAAACATAGTTTTTTCGTTTTTATCCAATCGAATATCGACTATTTGTTCGATTCCGTTTTTGCCAATAATACATGGAACGCCCATACAGATGTCATTTTGACCATATTCGCCTTCGAGCATTACAGAGCATGCTATCATTTTATGCTGGTTATTCAAGATACTATCTACCAAATAGGCTACAGATGCACCCGGTGCATACCATGCCGATGTTCCCAAAAGCGCCGTTAGGGTTGCCCCGCCAATCATTGTATCTGAGGCTACTTTTTGGAGCTCGTCTTGCGACAAAAATTCAGAAACAGGAATTCCATTATATGACGCCAATCTTGTCAATGGAATCATAGTAGTATCGCCGTGACCACCAATCACCATAGCCGAAATATCGTTTGCGGGTTTGTCGATAGCTTGCGAAAGATAGGTTTTGAAGCGTGAGCTGTCCAAGGCACCACCCATTCCAATAATTCTATTTTTGGGTAATCCACTAGATTTTGCTGCCAAATAGGTCATCGTATCCATTGGGTTTGAGACAATCACTACAATTGTTTCTGGTGAGTGTAGCAACACATTTTCTACAACTGTTTTTACAATTCCGGCGTTGATACCAATTAATTCTTCACGGGTCATGCCTGGTTTTCTTGGTATTCCAGAAGTTATCACTACTACGTCGCTGTTGGCCGTTTTAGAATAATCGTTGGTACTACCGATTACTTTTGTGTTAAAGCCAAGCGTTGTTTGGGTTTGCATAATGTCTAATGCTTTGCCTTCTGCAAATCCTTCGCGAATGTCCAAAAGCACTATTTCGCTAGCGATTCGACGGTGTGCGATAGCATCTGCACAGGTTGCTCCTACGTTTCCGGCACCTACTATGGTTACTTTCATGGGGTGTTTTTTATGTTTTATTTTAAATTTCTAAAATTTTTGCAAAATTAATATTTTTTTTCAAGATTTTCAAGGTTTTACAATTAAATTTATAGCTGTTTTTGGTTGTTTATAAACTTATTAACCCAAAAAAAACCCTACATCGCTGTAGAGTTTTTTGTTTTTAAAACCAAATATTACGCATCTATATTGGCATAAACGGCATTTTTTTCTATAAATTCTCTTCGGGGTGGTACATCGTCACCCATAAGCATAGAAAATACACGGTCGGCTTCTGTAAGGCTATCAATGTTTACTTGTCTTAAAGTTCTAAAATTTGGATCCATCGTCGTTTCCCAAAGTTGCTCGGCATTCATTTCTCCAAGACCTTTATAACGCTGAATTCCAGCGCTTCCACCCATTCTTTCGTTGGCTTGATCACGTTGTACATCGTTCCAAGCATATTCTTTTTTGTTCCCTTTTTTAACAAGATAGAGTGGTGGGGCAGCGATATATACGTGTCCTTCTTCTATAAGCTCTTTCATAAACCTAAAAAAGAATGTTAATATTAAGGTAGAAATATGGCTTCCATCAACATCGGCATCACACATGATGATTACTTTGTGGTAGCGCAATTTTTCCAAATTCAGTGCTTTACTGTCTTCAGCTGTTCCAATTGTAACACCGAGTGCCGTAAATATGTTTCTAATTTCTTCGTTTTCAAAAACCTTGTGGTGCATCGCTTTTTCTACGTTCAATATTTTTCCACGGAGTGGCAAAATGGCTTGAAAGGCTCGGTCTCGTCCTTGCTTGGCTGTTCCGCCTGCAGAGTCTCCCTCGACAAGATATACTTCGCATCTGGCTGGATCTTGTTCAGAACAATCAGACAATTTTCCTGGAAGTCCGCCACCACCCAAAACAGTTTTGCGTTGCACCATCTCACGGGCTTTTTTGGCGGCGTGTCTTGCTTGTGCTGCAAGTATCACTTTTTGAATGATGATTCTGGCGTCGTTTGGATTTTCTTCTAAATAGTTTTCGAGCATTTCGCCAACGGCTTGGCTTACTGGCGAAACTACTTCACGATTTCCTAATTTTGTTTTGGTTTGCCCTTCAAATTGTGGCTCGGCTACTTTTACAGAGATGATTGCTGTAAGTCCTTCGCGAAAATCGTCTCCTGCAATTTCAAATTTGAGTTTGTCGAGCATTCCTGAAGCATCGGCATATTTTTTGAGGGTTCTTGTCAAGCCACTTCTAAATCCTTGAAGATGTGTTCCGCCTTCGTGGGTATTGATATTGTTGACATAAGAAAAAATATTTTCGGTATAGCTAGTATTATAAATTAAAGCAACTTCAACAGGAATTTCGCCCTTATCATTATCCATAGATATAACGTGCGAAATGATAGGCTCGCGGTTGCTATCAAGATATCGTATATACTCTTTTAGACCCTCTGTGGAGTGAAATATTTCTTGAACAAAATTGCCTTCTTTGTCAAATTCTCTTTTGTCTGTAAAAGTGATGGTAATACCTTTGTTCAAAAACGAAAGTTCCCGCATTCTACCTGAAAGTGTGTCGTAAGAAAACTCGGTTGTTTGCGTAAATATGGTGTCATCTGGATAAAATGTTACTACCGTGCCTCGTTTGGTGGTTTCTCCAATTTGTTTTACAGGATATATAGATTTTCCTTTTTCGTATTCTTGTTCATATATGTTTCCGTCTCGATAAACCGTTGCCCGAAGGTGGTTCGAAAGTGCATTTACAACAGATACCCCAACGCCGTGCAAACCTCCAGAAACCTTATAAGAATCTTTATCAAATTTACCGCCAGCACCAATTTTGGTCATCACTACTTCAAGTGCCGAAACACCTTCTTTTTTGTGCATATCTACCGGAATTCCCCGACCGTTGTCTTCAACCGTAACAGAGCCATCCTGGTTTATTGCAACGCCAATGGTGTCACAATGCCCCCCCATAGCTTCATCAATCGAGTTGTCAACAACCTCATATACAAGGTGATGCAAACCCCGAACACCTACATCGCCAATATACATAGAAGGTCGCATACGCACATGCTCCATTCCTTCTAATGCCTGAATGCTGTCTGCCGAATAGTTTTGTTTGTTTATTTCTTCGCTCATGTTATTAAAATCTAAAAAAAGTTCGTTTTTTGTCTAACAGGCAAATATAGACCTTTTTTACGTTTATTTTTCAATAAAAACGGCAAGTTATCAACATTTATATTTGAAAACTATTGCCCGATTTGGAGAAAAAATATTTCTTATGGTCGCAATTCAAGATACTGCTTGCTGCAAAGACTTTACATCGAAATTTTTCATCTCGTTTTTGCTGTTTTTTGGCGCACAACACCGCCATCCACACAACTACAGTCCCGCTGCACGCTATATCTTTTTGGATTTTCCGAAAAAAGAAAATCCAAAAAGGATGCCGCTACATCGGGGCGAAATTAGACTTTTAGGTTTTTCAATATCCAAAACATTGACAAAATAGAATGCAAGGTTCCACCAGAGTTTATCTAATATGCTATATTTTTGACGGCATTTGATAATTGCAATTCATTGTTGGCTTT
>JAYTNQ010000457.1:0-2497 GCA_043748255.1 Bacteroidota bacterium | reverse complement strand
AAAACATTTTTTTGCAGTTTTATAAGGCTCGTTATCCACAACAGAAACCAAAGTAATTGTTTTTAATCGTTCTAAAAATTCATTCAAAATCGCATATTCAAATGCTTTTCCGTTTATTGTTTGAGTTGAAATTTTTGCCATTATGCTGATATAGAATTTAACATTTCATTCATTTTTTCTCGAACAATATTACCATTGTTAACTAACGAAACTTTCTGAAACATTTCTCTTTTTTTCGTTTTATTTTTAATCAAATCTTTAAGTATTTTTTCGCCTAAAACTTTTGCCATTTCAACAGGAACAGCATTTCCAATCATTTTATATCCAGCAACAACACTTTTGTAGTAAAAAATAAAATCATCAGGAAAAGTTTGAACTCTTGCACACTCTCTAACACTTAATCGTCTGTATAAATGTTCTTTACCTCTAACAAATTCTCGAACATTTTGCTCAATAAAATTCATTTTTGGCGCTTGTGGGTGGATTGGTGCGTGTCTTCCGCCTGCTTGAATTGTAAAGGAAACTTCATCCCAAGAACGAACTCTGTTCCTGGACATAAACATTGACGAAAAACCGCCAATCATATATTCGTGATTATTAATTTTGCAATTTTCACCGTTAGTATAATTGCCTTCTTTTGCAGGCATAACGTTATCTTTTAAATCGATTATTGAGTCTTCTAAAGTAATTTTATTTCCAATCGTTTCGCCTTTAGGAAATTGAAACTTAATTCCCAAATCGTTTCTATAACCAATAAAGAAAACACGTTTTCTATCTTGCGGAACAGCAAAATCTGAAACATTTAATAATTGAAAAGATAAATCGTAACCAATGTCGGTAAACATTTGTTTAATATTTGATAGTGCTTCTTTGTGCGCAGGTAGCAACATTCCTGAAACATTTTCTGCTAGAAAAAATTTAGGTTTTTTATCTGCAAGAATTCTCATAAATTCATAAAAAAGCTGTCCTCTTTTATCTGTAATTCCTCTTTTAGAACCTGCTTCTGACCAACTTTGGCAAGGCGGGCCACCAATAATCCCATCACAATCTGGAACTTCACTTGAGGGAATATCAACAATGCTTCGCTTGTCTAAAATAGTGTTTTTATGGTTTTTTTCGTAAGTTTCCCAAATATCTTTGTCATATTCATTTGCCCAAACTACATCAAAACCAGCCTTTTGAAAACCTAAATCAAGACCGCCAGCACCTGCAAAAAAAGAAACTATTTTCATGTTTTTGAAAAATTGATTGTGAAACAACAAATTTAGTGTTTTTTATTTAAGCCTAAACAAAATAATTAAATTCAAATTACAAAAACCTTCCTATTCTAGCCAACTATTTTCTAATTATTTATAATTCCCCCTCCTTTCTTGGATTTTGAAATTGGTAAAAAAATCAAAAAAAATCAAAAAATATATTGGTATATCAAATAAAACACTACTTTTATCCATTATTTGAAAAATAATTATGAATATTTGCATCGGATTTTAATAAAAAATGAAGTATCCTTATATAATTATAGATGATGACAAAGAAAGTTTAGAGTTGCTGAAAAGCGACCTCGACCAGTTTTCTAATTATTTTTTGATTGGTACGGCAGATAATTATGACGATGCCATAAATTTGGTTTTAGAGTACAGCCCCAAAATTGTTTTTATAGAAGTAGATCCTTCAAACAACAAAAGCAATCTTAATATTGGTTTTATAAACGAGCTTTTTAGATACGTCAAGACAATGCCTCGGATTGTAATTTACAGCAAATCAAAGGATAACGCATATATGGCTATCAAAAACGAGATTTTTGATTATTTGTTAAAGCCATCAAATATGAACGAAGTTCGAAAAACGATTCTTAAATTTGAACGTAATGTGGTTGACAAACCATCATCATTGTGCATCAAATCGCATGGTGATTACCGATTTATTGACAACGAAACTGTGGTCTTCATGCAGGCCGATAGCAACACTACTGATTTGACATTGAATACCGGCGAAGTAGTAACGGCTTTCAAATCATTGAAACATTTTGAAAACTCGTTGCCACCAGAATTTGTCAGAATACACAACAGTTTTATTGTAAACATCAATTATGTGGCAAGAATACATCTTGGCGGAAATCTTTGTTTCTTAAAAAACAACAAAAAACAAATTCCGTTCTCAAAATCTTACAAACGAAACGTTGACATGATGATTGGATTAATCACCACTATAGACGACGCCGATTATTAGCCAAACACAGGCTTTGTTTTGTACTATATATATGAGTCAAAACCATTTTTCAAACCCGTAGAATTTCAAATACATCCATTCACACTCAAAATCGGGTCATTCACACCCAAACAACAACTATTGACATAAAGCAACTCAAATAATTATATTGTCTTAAACAGTTTAGATAGTTTTACAATATCAAAATGAAACAATTCATCGAGATATTAACCAAACCAACAACAAACCAATTAAAATTTAAGACTATGAAAAAATTATTTACATCAAT
>JAYTNQ010000456.1:0-2500 GCA_043748255.1 Bacteroidota bacterium | reverse complement strand
TTGCATTCGGTTTTTGCCCTTACTGACAATCAAAGCAACTTTTTAAAACACCATGTTTAAGTCAATTTAAATTCCAAATCTGCACTTCTATGGCACATTTTTACCCATGCTTTCGCTCCAAATTGCAAACCAATCCTCTATGTCCAACCGCAATGCAGCCGCCTTTTGAAGCATTTGAATTCGAGAAATATTAACAGTGCCAGCAACCGGAATTATTTGTGCCGGATGTTGCATAATCCATGCAAGAAGCAGCGTGTCTGCACCAAAATGATATTTTTGAACCAAGGTTGCTAATATTTTTTTCAACCGAAATGTTTGTTCATTATCCTGTCGAAACACCGTTCCCAATGGATTCCACGACATTGGAATTATGTTTTTGGTCATCATATAATCAAGACTTCCGTCTATCATGGGCTGATATTGGGTTGCCGAAAACTGAATTTGGTTATAATCAATTTTGATTTTTTGGGCCAATAATTCGGTTTGCGAAGTAGTGAAATTGGACACTCCAAAAGCTATAATTTTTCCTTCAGATTGAAGTTTCAAAACAACTTCGGCAATCTCGTCTGCCTGCATCAGTGGGCTTGGTCGGTGCAGCAAAAGCACATCCAAATAATCTGTCTGAAGATTTTTTAGTGAATTTTCAACAGATTGTAAAATGTGTTTTTTAGAATAATCATAGTGTTTTACGGCTGTTTTTCTTGTAGGAACCACCATTTGAATACCACACTTTGAAATGAGTTGTAGTTTGTTTCGGTCTATTTTGCTTTGCGCAAATGCCTTTCCAAAGGCAGCTTCAGTGGTATAGTTTCCATAAATATCGGCGTGGTCAAAACTCGTGATATTGTTTTCTATACACAAATGAATCAGACTTTCGATTTCGGATGTGGTCAAATTTTTGTCCCAAACACCCCAATTCATTGTGCCGGCTATAATTTTTGAAAGCGTTTTGGTTTTCATTTGGTTATCAAATTATAAATTATCTTTGATAAAATTAGTCATTTTTGTATAAAGTTGCACCCGCGTTTTGCCACCATAAATACCATGGTTTTTGTCTGGATAAACCGCCCAGTCAAACTGTTTGTTTGCCTGAATCAATGATTCTATCATGCGCATCGAGTTTTGAAAATGCACGTTATCATCTGCCGTGCCATGTATCAACAAAAACTTGCCTTTAAGTTTGTTTGCAAAATTAAGTGGTGAATTATCGTCATAGCCGCTCGCATTTTCTTGGGGCGTTTGCATATACCGCTCTGTATAAATACTGTCATAAAACCGCCAACTCGTTACCGGTGCCACCGCAATTGCCATTTTAAAAACATCGGCGCCTTTTAAAATACAATTCGAAGCCATAAATCCGCCATAGCTCCATCCAAAAATGCCGATTCGGTTTTTGTCAACATAGCTGTAATTTCCAATCACTTTGGCGGCATCAATTTGATCTTCGACCTCAAACTTCCCTAATTGTTTTTGTGTGATTTTTTTGAATGCAGATCCCTTAAAACCTGTTCCACGACCGTCAACACAAGCCACAATATAGCCTTGCTGCGCCAGCATCATAAACCAATAATCGTCATAATGATGCCATGAATTGTCAACTTGCTGCGAACCCGGTCCAGAATATTGGTACATAAAAACAGGATATTTTTTGTTGATATCAAAATCTTTTGGTTTGATCACCCAAGCATTCAACTCAACCCCTTTTTCGGTTTTTAACACAAAAAAATCTTTAGAAGGCAAATCATATTTTTTTAATTTTTGCAACAAATCTTGATTTTCTATAATGGTTTGCAAGGTTTTTCCGCCTTTTGATTCGTTCAAAGTATAGGTTTGTGGCTGCGAGGCACTAGAAAAAGTGTTGATAAAATATTGATAATTAGGGCTAAATGTTGCACTATTTGTGCCTGTTTGGTCAGACAAACAAAGCTTGTTTTTGCCATCAATTCCAATTCGAAAAACATCTCGATTGATAGATCCATTTTCGACAGATTGATAAAAAACCGTTTTTGTTTTTTCGTCAAAACCATAAAAATCTGTAATATCCCAGTTCCCGCTAGTGATTTGATTGATCAATTTGCCCGTTTTTCCATACCAATAAAAATGATAAAATCCATCTTTTTCGCTTGTCCATATAAAACTGTTGTCTTTCAAAAATGTCAAAGTATTGTTAATATCAATATAAGCATTATCTTTTTCGTTCAAAATAATTTTTGTTTCAAAAGTAGTGGCGTTTACAAAAATAAAATCCAAATTATCTTGATGACGATTCAGCACTTGTACGCTCAAAAAGTTGGCATCATTTGTCCATTTTATCCTCGGAATATAAAAATCTGAATAGCCGTTCAAAGCAATTTTTTGGGTTGTATTGCTTTTAATATCAACAAGATGCAAAGAAACTTCGGCGTTTTTTTCGCCTGCTTTTGGGTATTTAAAAACTTCTGTTGTGGGATACAAATCTTTGCCATAAATATTCATCGAAAACTCTGGCACTTCGCTTTCG
>JAYTNQ010000455.1:0-2526 GCA_043748255.1 Bacteroidota bacterium | reverse complement strand
TATTGATTACTTTTGTGCCTCAAAATCGAAAGAATCTTAATGAAAACAACAACTTTTGCACACAGACATATTGGACCTCGCGAAAATGATTTGCCTTTTATGCTCAAAACGATTGGCGTAGAGAGCATCGAACAGCTTGTTTATGAAACTTTGCCAGACGATATCAGGCTAAAAACCAATCTGGATTTGCCAAATGCGATGACCGAATTTGAGTTTGCCAATCATATTTTTGAGCTTGGCAACAAAAACAAAGTTTTTCAATCATATATTGGTTTGGGTTATCATCAATCGATAATACCTGCGGTGATTCAGCGCAATATTTTTGAAAATCCGGGCTGGTACACGGCTTATACGCCTTATCAGGCAGAAATTGCGCAAGGGCGGTTGGAGGCTATTTTGAATTTTCAAACCATGGTTATCGAGCTTAGCGGTATGCAAATTGCAAATGCGTCGTTGCTCGATGAGGCTACTGCAGCTGCTGAGGCTATGGCACTTTTGTTTGATGTTAGAACTCGCGATCAAAAGAAAAATAATATTTGCCGTTTTTTTGTGTCTGAAGAGATTTTGCCACAAACCCTTTCGGTTTTGCAAACTCGTGCTACGCCAATCGGGGTAGAATTGGTGGTTGGAAATCATCAAGATTTTGATTTTTCGACAGATTTTTTCGGAGCCGTTTTGCAATATCCGGGCAAGTATGGGCAGGTGCATGACTATGGCGATTTTATTTCGAAAGCAAAAAATAGAGATATAAAAGTTGCTGTTGCCGCAGATATATTGAGTTTGACCCTATTGACCCCGCCGGGCGAAATGGGTGCCGATGTTGTTTTTGGTACTACACAACGCTTTGGAATTCCGTTGGGATATGGTGGGCCTCATGCTGCCTATTTTGCCACAAAAGACGAGTTCAAACGCTCTATGCCGGGGCGCATAATTGGGGTTACGGTTGATACAGATGGCAATCGCGCCCTGCGAATGGCGTTGCAAACACGTGAGCAGCACATCAAGCGAGACAAAGCTACTTCAAATATATGTACGGCACAGGTCTTGCTGTCTGTAATGGCAGGGATGTATGCCGTATTTCATGGCCCTGATGGGCTGAAAAACATTGCCAATCAAGTGCACAATGCCACGGCTACTTTGGCAAATGCTTTAGAAAAATTGGGCTTCAAACAAAACAATACAAGTTTTTTTGACACTATTTTGATTACTGCCGATGCCCAAAAAATCAAATCAATTGCCGAGCAAAACCAAGTCAATTTTTATTATATCGACAACCACACCCTTTCGATTTCGTTGAACGAAACAGTCAGTATAAACCATTTGAATGTTATTATTTCGATATTTGCTCAAAGTATTGCAGCAGAGGCTTCGGCTATTTTTGTTACAGATTTTAGTAGCAAACAACAAATTTCTATTCCAGCAACACTGTGCCGAGAAAGTTTGTTTTTGCAACACGACGTTTTTCAAAAACACCAATCAGAATCGGCTTTGATGCGGTATATCAAAATGTTGGAGCGCAAAGATTTGTCGCTCAATCACTCGATGATTTCGTTAGGATCATGCACCATGAAGCTCAATGCGGCTGCCGAAATGTTGCCGTTAAGTTTGCCACAATGGAACAATATTCATCCATTTGCTCCAATCGATCAGGCGGAGGGCTATCAAGAAATGCTGGGCAAATTAGAACATCAATTAAATGTGATTACGGGATTTGCAGGCACCACATTGCAGCCCAATTCTGGCGCGCAAGGCGAATATGCCGGTTTGATGGTCATTCGGGCTTATCATCATTCACGAGGCGATTTTGACCGCAATATTGCCTTAATACCAGCCTCTGCACACGGCACAAACCCAGCTTCTGCAGCCATGGCTGGTATGCAAGTTGTAGTGACCAAAACCTTAGAAAACGGCAATATCGACGTGGATGATTTGCGCGAAAAAGCGATTTTGCACGCCAAAAACCTCTCGTGTTTGATGGTAACATACCCCTCGACACATGGCGTTTTTGAAAGTGCGATTATCGAAATCACCAATATTATTCACCAACACGGAGGGCAAGTTTATATGGATGGCGCCAATATGAATGCCCAAGTTGGGCTCACCAATCCAGCGACTATTGGTGCCGATGTATGTCATCTCAATTTGCACAAAACCTTTGCAATTCCGCACGGAGGCGGTGGTCCAGGCGTAGGTCCAATATGTGTAGCCCCACAATTGGTACCATTTTTGCCTACAAACCCGGTTATTGCTACCGGAGGAACGCACCCCATCACAGCCATTTCGGCAGCACCATGGGGGTCGGCATTGGTATGCTTGATTTCTTATGGATATATCTGTATGTTGGGTGCAGATGGGTTAAAAGCCGCAACAGAGCACGCCATTCTAAACGCCAATTATATCAAAGAACGGCTCAATGGGCATTATGACACCCTATATACCGGCGAAATGGGCAGAGCTGCACACGAAATGATTCTGGAATGCCGCCCCTTCAAACAAAAAGGAATAGAAGTAACCGATATTGCAAAA
>JAYTNQ010000454.1:0-2530 GCA_043748255.1 Bacteroidota bacterium | reverse complement strand
CAATGCTTTTCTATAACCAACTCCACAGATTTCAGTCAAATTTTGTTGTTCTGCGGAAAAAGCTTGATTGTATATTGTAACAAATGAACTTGAAATTTCATTAATTGAATTACTAAATTCTTTTCCGATTAAAAAACCTTGTGTTGTATGCGAGTCATAATTTATAGAATTTCCACTAAAATAATAATATGCTATAAATGCTTTGCTACATTCTGTGTTTGGACAAACTTGCATTGCATCAAAACGATTTTGGTTTCTAAATCCAAATACATTCACAGGAGTTATTTTGTTGTGGCAAAATGGACATTCGTCAGGATTTCCATTTATTTGTTGTCCACCATTAACTGTATTTATTATTGACATTTTTCTTTTTTTAGTTTTTTGTTGTAGTCTATCTGCTAACTAGTAAATATACGAAAGTTCTTGCGTTTTTAACATTTTTTTATGTTGATTGCACTTTCAAAAATTTATCAAAAATAGTATTATTTTTTTAAATATAAGCATTTATAAATTTTTTTAAAATCATATTTTTTGTTTAGCTTGTTTACTAGCCGGTCTAATGGACTTTGTATTGTATCAACTATTTTACTGCTAAGGTGTGTGTATATAGTTGTGGTTTTGATGCTTGCATGTCTTAGAAACTGTTGTATGTAGCGGATGTCGGTTCCGTTTTCTAATAAATGTGTGGCAAAACTATGAAGCAGTCTATAAGAACGAACTACTTTGTTTGGTCAACCATTTGCGGTTAACAATCAACACCCAACAAATAACATCTTTCAAACCCTATAAGTCTATAATCGCCCCGATGTAGCGGCATCCTTTTTTTGGTTTTTGAAAAAAACCAAAAAAAGATATAGCGTGCAGCGGGACGGGTGGTGTGTGGTAGGGGAGGTGTGCGCCAAAAAAAAATTAATTTTTGGTGATGGTATAGCTGATAGCCACTTTTTTGGGTTGTGGCTTGGTGGTTTTGGCTTGGTTGATATGGTTTTGGAGGGTTTTTTTGATGTTTGATAATGGGGTTGCAATGCCATTGAGGTACTGTCGGTTGCCATTGGTGTTGTTTTGGGTTGGCATTTGGATAAAGCTGGCTTGGCTTTGTATGGCGTTGGCTTTGAATTTTTTGGTTTTGGAATCTAGTGTTAAATAGGGTGATCCGGAGGAGCCAAATCTAAAAAATCCTTTGATGAGATAGCGCATTCCGTCCATGATATATTGGTTTCCGAGGATGTCGTGGTCTTTGCAAAAATTGTCTAAAAGTCCTTCGATGTTGGCTTCGTTGATGATGCGTCCCAGGTTGTCGTAGGGTGCTGTTTGTAGGCAAAAATAGTTTGGGGTGCTGGTGTCGTGCAGTTCAAAATCGATGTCTATGGCGGGTAATTTTTTGATTATTTTGGAGTTTGTGTTGATGATTTTGTAGATGGCAACGTCTTCATTTATGAGTTCTTCAAGTAATTCGAGTTGAAGAATATAGGTGTGTCTGTTTGAGATTTGTTCAAAAAAATAGTGGTTTTGGTCTATTAGTGGGTCAAGATTTGTGTCGCCACAGAAGGCTTTTTTGCGAAATGAGGTTATCAAATAGGGTTGACAGCATTGGTGTTTGTATAGTGTCGAGTAGCGTCTATCTACTTTGGCATGGTCTAATTTGGCTATGGCATTGTCGAGGGTTGCTTGGTCTGTTGTGGCAAGGTTTCGGCGATTTGTATGTGTGTTTTTGGGGTATATTTGTTCAAAAATGGGTTTGTCTTCTGGGGCTATTTTTGCCAAAAGTTGTGTTTGAAAATAGTTTTCGGATAGTGTGGTTGGTATTTTTTCTATGGCACGAAGGTTGTGTGAAACACTCAAAATCAGTCCGTTGCCAATGTGAAATGCGCATATATTGCTGTTGAATTTTTTGACAGCTTGATCTGCGTCATATACGGTCATAATGCGGTGTAGTGGCGATGTATTTTCGTGAATGAGTTGTAGTTTTTGGTTTTTCATGTCAAATTGATTTGGACGTTATAGGCGCAAAGGGAGTCGATGGCTTGTGGCGATTTGTAGTCAAAATCGTTTTCGTATTGTTGTTTTTCTTTTCGGGTTTGGATAATTTTTAGGCAGTTGTAAAAGCGTCTCACTTCGTCATGATTAGACAATATTAGTCCTGGTACTTGTGTGCTCAGGCCGTTTGTGTCTTTGGCTACCATCGTAAAATAGGAGGAGTTGCAGTGGATTGATTTTCCGGTTTGAATGTTTTCGGCTTCTACTCGAATGCCTACTATCATAGATGTTTTGCCTACATAATTGACACTTGCTTTGAGAGTTACCAATTGTCCTACTTCGATTGGGTTCAAAAAATCGACGGTGTCAACCGATGCGGTGACGCAATAATTTGCCGAAAATTTGCAGGCGCAGGCAAAGGCAATTTGGTCTAAAAGGGAGAGTATATAGCCTCCGTGAATTTTGCCCGAAAAGTTGGTGTGTGAGGGCAACATAAGTTCTGAAATAGTAACTTTGGAGGCTCGAACGGTTTTGAAGTTGGGGGCCATTATTT
>JAYTNQ010000453.1:0-2535 GCA_043748255.1 Bacteroidota bacterium | reverse complement strand
AAGTGGTTTGAATTTGAAATGAATACCACTTTTAATATTTGTCAAGAGCAAACATTGAGCATTTCAACCTATGCAGGACAAACGGTTCACTTGGCGTTTATTCGCCGTGTAAACCAAACCGGCACGAGCATTACTGGCGATCGATGGTTGATAGATAGAGTAAATGTGGTGCAAGAATGTTTTGCGCCCAGCCTCGGAAACGTTAGCAATATTGGGGCTACAACGGCTACTTTAAATTGGACAAGTGCAACCTCTACAATGTGGGATTTAGAAGTTGTGCCTTTTACCGGAGATGTTTCGGGTGTTCCAAACTTTGAAAATGTCACACCCACTGGGGCTATAAAAAGCTATAATGTTACGAGTTTCTCTCCCAATACGGTCTATAAATTTTTTGTTAGATCAGAGTGTAGCCCTACGGGCGAAAACAACACCAATACCAGTGCTTGGGTTGGGCCGTTTATATTTCAAACACTACCTTTTGGAGCTGGTTGTGCAGGCCCAATTGTGGTACCAACACTACCCTATCAAAACAGCCAAAACACAAGCGACTTTTTTGATTTAGTAGATGTTACACAAGGCACAACAGCTTGTGGCGCAACGCCAGCCACGACCAATTATATGACCGGAAACGATGTTTTTTATAGCTATACTGCTGCTCAATCTGGTTTGGTGAGTTTCAAACTTACCCCAACGGCATTGGCAACTTCAATGTTTGTTTATGGATCATGCCCCGTTGGCGGCACTTGTTTGGCGGGTGTTGCTAATGCTGCCAATACGGTAAGAAAAATAAACAACTTTGCCGTAACAGCAGGTCAAACCTATATTATTGTGATTTCGTCAAACGCAACGGTAGCCCAAACCACGTTTTTCACCTTGTTAATTCAAGCGGAGAATTGTACACCTCCGGTTGGAAATGTTCCTGCAGGGGCAGATTTGACCACTACAACGGCCAATTTAACATGGACAAACCCAACTGCGGCAACCTCGTGGGAATATGTGGTGCAACCATTAGGAAGTTCTATTCCGGCAGGCGCAGGCACAACAGCAAACAGCAATACAGGAGTTTTAGTGCCAGATTTAACTTCGGGTACACAATATCAATATTATGTACGATCAGAGTGTGCACCAGGGGTTTTTAGCTCATGGGCTGGGCCTTATGCTTTTAACACCGTGATTTGTGCCGATACAGACAAGTGTAGCCACATATTTAGAATGACAGATTCTGCCAATAATGGTTGGAATGGTGCTCGGATGGAGGTGCGCCAAAATGGTATTGTTATTGCCACAATTGGAGCAACTTATACCGCCGGTGCTGGGCCAGTAGATGTGCCAGTGATGCTGTGTAAAAACGTGCCTTTTGATTTGTATTGGAGCGTTGCCGGCACACAACCCGCACAATGTGTAGTGGCGGTAATCAACTCTTTTGGACAAACTTTATATACCAAAAACGCCGCTCAAAGTGGTGTGGGATTGGTAGTTTATAATAATATTGTGAATTGTGATACACCGGTGTGTAATATTGCGCCGATTAATGTTTTGATACCAACGGCAACCATCACAACCACTTCTGCTTCTATCTCATGGACAGCAGCTGCAACTACGCTTTGGGACGTTTATTTAGTGCCAACAGGCAGTGCTGCTCCGACAGCTGTAAGTGTTCCTACTTATGCGAATGTTTCAATAAATCCTTTTGGAGTTTCAGGCTTGACACCAGATACTTCTTATGATGTGTATGTTCGGGTAGTATGTTCGCCATTTCCGTCAGATTGGTCTATTCGAAAATCTTTTACAACATTACCAACTTGTTTCAAACCAACTGCAGCTTCTGTAACTCCAGCTTCAATTACTACAACTAGCGCAACATTTAATTGGACAACTGCCAAACCAACAGATAATTCATGGGAAATATTGTTGGTGCCAAGTTTGACCTTTACCCCACCTGCTACAATGCCAGATGTAAACCCTGTGATTGGAGGAGGAACGCAATTGATAGCAACAACAACAGCATCACCACTTACAATTTCGTCATTATCACCTGCCACAATTTATTATTATTATATTAGAACCGTTTGCTCTTCAAGTGATAAAAGCACTTGGTTTGGTCCAATTGTATTTAATACTGTAACTTGTAGTGATTTGAATAAATGTAATTATAAGTTTGTTCAAACAGACACAGGGGCAAACGGTTGGAATTCAGGTGTGATGCAAGTACGCCAAAACGGAATTATTGTTGCAACACTTACCATGACATCGGGGTCAACAAAAACAACTTCTGTAGGGATTTGTCCAAACATTCCATTTGATTTATACTGGAGTACTGCAGGCACTGCGCCTGATGAAATTGGCGTTTCTGTTCAAAATCCATTTTTAGATGTGATTTATACAAAATTGCCTGCGTTTGAATCACCTTTAACTGTTTTATATTCATCTATTGGTAATTGTACGCCAGCGCCTTGTTCAAAACCAACAGCAATGACAGCGGCACCATTTTCTACATCCGCAACATTAAGCTGGACAGACAATTCGACACCACCA
>JAYTNQ010000452.1:0-6905 GCA_043748255.1 Bacteroidota bacterium | reverse complement strand
CGCCCCGATGTAGCGGCATCCTTTTTTTGGTTTTTGAAAAAAACCAAAAAAAGATATAGCGTGCAGCGGGACAGGTGGTGTGTGATAGGGGGGGTGGTGTGCGCCAAAAATCACTCAAAATTTTGCATCGAAACCAGTTTGTGGTAGGTGCCGTTTTGTAGCATTAGTGCCTCATGCGTGCCTTGTTCGACAATTTTCCCACGGTGTAAAACCACGATTTCATCTGCTTTTTGAATGGTCGAAAGTCTGTGGGCGATGACAATCGAGGTGCGGTTTTGCATCATATTTTCGAGGGCAACTTGCACTAATTTTTCGCTCTCGGTGTCTAATGCCGAGGTGGCTTCGTCTAAAATCATGATGGGTGGATTTTTCAAAACGGCTCGTGCAATGGATAGGCGTTGTTTTTGTCCGCCCGAAAGTTTGTTGCCGCTGTCGCCAATATTGGTGTAAATACCTAAAGGTAAGGCGTTTACAAATTCGAGTGCATTTGCAATTTTTAGAGCTTCGATGATTTGATCATCTGTTGCGTCTAATTTCCCCAACAAAATATTGGCTTTTATGGTGTCGTTAAACAAGATAGCATCTTGTGTGACCAATCCAATCATAGCCCGCAACGATTTGATATCGAGGCTTTTGATGGGCGTGTTGTCTATACAAATTTCGCCTTGAGGCACGTCATAAAAGCGGGTCAACAAATTGGCTATTGTGCTTTTGCCAGAGCCGGATTGCCCTACAAGGGCAACGGTTTTGCCTTTTGAAACGATGAGCGAAAAGTTTTTCAAAACGGCTTCGTTTTCATAAGCAAAATCGATGTTTTTGATGCTTATTTTGTCCTCAAAACTTGTTTTTTGTATCGCATTTTCGGGACTTACAATCGGGTTTTTTTGTTCCAAAATTTCCAAAACCCGTTCGGCAGCGGCATTACCTCTTTTGATGGCATAAGAAGCCTTTGATATTGATTTTGCGGGTGTCAATATGTTGTATGCCAGCCCCATATAAGCAATAAAGGCGGCTCCGTTGAGCGAATGTTCTATCAAAACCATCTGACCTCCAACCCAAAGCAGAATGGCAATGACCATAATGCCCATAAACTCACTTGCGGGCGATGCCATATTTTGACGATTGTGAATGGTATTGGATAGCTCAAAAAAGCGGTTTGTCGATTTTTGAAATACGTTTTTAAAATAGCTTTCGGCATTATAACTTTTTACAACCTTTAATCCGCCCAAGGTTTCTTCTATTGTGGACAAAAAATGCCCTTGCTCTTCTTGTGCTTTTGTGGATTGCTTTTTTAGTTTTTTGCCAATGAGCGAAATGATATATCCAGAAACTGGGATAAATATAAATACAAACACGGTAAGCTTGGTGCTTATTGTAAACATCATAATGATGGTAAAAATAATCGTAAGTGGTTCTTTTACAGCTAGTTCAAGTATAGACAACATCGAGGTTTGCACTTCGTTTACATCTGAAGCGATGCGTGATATGGTATCGCCTTTTCGTTTTTCTGAAAAAAAGGCAATTGGCAAATCCATTGTTTTTTGAAACATTGCGTTTCTCAAATCACGCAAAATACCGTTTCTGAGAAATGTAATAAAAAACAGGGCGGCATAATCGCAGGCATTTTTGAGCAAAAATATGGTGATAATCACAATTACCATGATCATCAGCGTATATCCAACCCCAAAATGTGCTGTGGTTGTGGTGATATAGAAGCTCAAATAATGTTCTAAAAAATATTTTGCGTGAGCTATACCACCCCAAACTGGCATAACGGTATTTTTTTTGGATTGATCAAACAATACTTGCATCATCGGAATCAATGCCATAAACGATAGCGTGCTAAATAGGGCATAGAGTACATTAAAAAATATGTTCAGATAAGCATATTTTTTGTAGGGTAAAATGTAAGGAAATATTTTTTTGAAATTTTTCATGTTATTTTTTCTACTTTTTTAGGAATCTAAATTCAAATCGAGTAAGATATCATTGATTTTTTGATCCAGAAAAAGCGATGTTTTTTCATAATCGGTTGCGGTTTTCAGTGGCGTATTTACGCTAATATAAAATTTTATTTTGGGCTCGGTGCCACTTGGTCGAGCTGCAATTTTAGATCCATCGGCAGTATAAAATATCAAAACATCAGATTGGGGCAAATTGATTTTTTGTTGCTCCATAGTCAACAAATTGGTTGATATCGAGCTTTGATAATCTTCTACCATAATCACTTTTTGGTTATTAATGGTTTGTAAACCTGTAGATCTCAAATTAACCATCATTGTATTTATGGCTGCAAGTCCATCAATTCCTTTTTTGGTAATTGATACCAAATGCTCTTTAAAAAAACCATGTTTTATATACAAATCTATCATTTTTTTAAAAACCGAACTCCCATTTGCTTTGGCCTGCGCCGCCATCTCGCACATCAATAGCGTTGCTGCAACGGCGTCCTTATCGCGAACAGCATCGCCAACCATATATCCAAAACTCTCTTCGCCACCCCCAATAAATTCGAGCGTTTCAAAATCGTGAATCATTTTGGCAATCCATTTAAAACCCGTCAAACCCACCTTGCATTCCACTCCAAAATGATTTGCCAAAACCGCCATCATAGGCGTAGAAACGATTGTGGAGCCCACAAATTGTTGTCCATTCAAACGTCCATACATTTGCCATTTTTCCAACAAAAAAGCCGTCATCAAAATCATGCTCTGATTGCCATTTAGCAAAATCATCTCACCCATTTCATTGCGCACCCCAACCCCAAGCCGGTCACAATCAGGATCTGTTCCAACAACTATATCGGCATACGTAATTTCGGCCAATTCCAAAGCCATTTTCAAGGCCTCGGGCTCTTCGGGATTTGGCGATTTTACCGTCGGAAAATCACCATTTGGAACCGCTTGTTCTGCCACAATATGCACATTTTTATACCCGGCTTGCGCCAAAGTTTGCGGTACAATCGTGATCGAAGTGCCGTGCAAAGCCGTAAAAACGATACTCAAATTGTCTTTTGCCGAAGATGCAGTATCAAAACTTGCATTTTTAATGCTCGATGCCACAAAAGCAGCATCAACATCCTGACCAATATATTGAATCAAATTATCATTCGCCTCAAACAAAATTGCATCATAAGCTACGGCCTCAATCTCTTTGATAATCGCAGCATCCTGCGGTGGCACAAGCTGTCCGCCATCTTGCCAATACACTTTATACCCATTATACTCCGGCGGATTATGCGATGCCGTGAGCACAATACCCGCCTGACAACCCAACAATTTGACCGCAAAACTCAACTCGGGCGTAGGCCGCAAATCCGAAAACAAATACACCAAAATGCCATTTGCCGAAAAAACATCCGCCACAACCTTGGCCAACTCCTGACTATTATGTCTGCAATCAAACGCAATAGCGACCTTCAAATCAGCTGCTCCAAAAACCATTTTCATATAATTGGCAATCCCCTGCGTGTTTTTTCCAAGGGTATATCGGTTGATTCTATTGGTGCCAACGCCCATCACACCACGCATACCACCGGTGCCAAACTCCAGGTTTTTATAAAAACTATCTTGCAACAATCCCGGCGAAAAAGCCAACATATCTCTAATCTCCTCCTGTGTTTGAACATCAAAAACTGGCGTAAGCCATTGATTTACAACGTCCAAAATATTTTTTTCTATATTCATTTTTTTTTGAAGCTATTCCCGCTTTCCGTTGCAATCTCTCGGTCAAAAAGCTTTTTTTGCAAGCTTTTGCAGGAGCTTCCTTTGGTCGCTCTGCAAAAGCAGCAAAAAATAGCTTTTTTCCTCTCGAGGATTTCCACTACAATCGGGGCTAAGCCTATTTTTAAGTTTCGTTATATTCGAAACGATTATACTTTTTTCAAATTTCCTCCACAAAAACCATCCCTATATTTCTGAAATTACCTTATATCGATCTTCATTATTTTTGTTTCGCAAAACAATTTCGCCCAAAAAGCCAGCCAAAAAAAGCTGGGTTCCAATAATCATTGTGGTCAACGAAATATAAAACCAAGGATTATTGGTCACCAAATCATAAGGCAAATCGTGATAAAGCTTGTATAATTTCATAAAACCTATAAATCCAGCCGAGAAAAAACCAATACAAAACATCATCGAGCCTAATGCCCCAAACAAATACATGGGTCGTTTGCCAAAACGAGACAAAAACCAAATCGTAATCAAATCCAAAAATCCATTCAAAAATCTTTCCATACCAAATTTTGTTTCCCCATATTTTCGAGCTTGATGCTTGACCACTTTTTCCCCAATTTTTTCAAACCCAGCATTTTTGACCAAAACAGGAATATATCGGTGCATTTCACCCGAAACCTCGATGCTTTTGACCACAATATTTTTATAAGCTTTCAAGCCACAATTAAAATCATGCAGTTGCACACCCGAAGTGCGTCTTGCGGCCCAATTAAACAATTTTGACGGCAAATTTTTTGCTAAAATTGCATCATAACGCTTCCTTTTCCAACCAGAAACCAAATCAAAATCTTGTTTCAAAATCATTTCCAACAATGGCGGAATCTCCTGCGGATTGTCTTGCAAATCGGCATCCATTGTAATTACAACATCGCCTTGTGCACGTGCAAAACCAACATGTAAGGCCTGCGATTTGCCATAATTTTTTTGAAACTTAATACCTTTCGTGTGGTTGTTTTCTACAACTAATTTTTCTATAATTGACCATGATTTGTCAGTGCTGCCATCGTCTATAAAAATAATTTCATAAGTATATACCTGCTGATCCATCACAGAAAGCAGCAAAGTATGCAACTCCTGCAAAGAATCTGCTTCATTGAGCAACGGAATAATAATAGATAACTTCATGAATTAGAATTGTGGATTGTCATTTTTTACGATCAAACCAACAATCAACGAATAAATCAAACCCAAAAAAGAAAACATAACCAATGTCATTGGAAAACTTATATACCAAGCCGAAAATTTACGAGCCATAGATACGCCCATTTCAACCTGTGCCGAAGTCATATTTGGTTCTTGCTCCAACATGATTTGTTTGGTATTATTCATGATCCCTTCTAAAAATTCAGGAAATATAAAATTAAAAGCGATATTAAAAACACCCAAAATCAATGCTGCCACAAAGGCAATCGACACGCCAATTTTGAGA
This sequence comes from Bacteroidota bacterium, assembly GCA_043748255.1. Taxonomy (GTDB): domain Bacteria; phylum Bacteroidota; class Bacteroidia; order Flavobacteriales; family Flavobacteriaceae; genus Flavobacterium. The sequence goes on along the minus strand of JAYTNQ010000452.1, from coordinate 1,742 downwards.
CATTCTATAAAAGAAACATAACCATTATTTTCTTTTTTGAAAGCATTACAACCCAAATATATAAATAACGGAGGCAAAATGAGATAGTTAAAAATACTTGTAGTTGATGCCAATGCTTTGTTTTTCATTATATCAATTCCAGACACATAAGTGATTACAAACATAAGCACCATGATTATTCCAAATAAAATACCAAATTGTAAATACGATTTTGAAGGCGAGTTTGTGTTTTCCATAAAAAATATTTTAAATTAATTTACAAATATATGAAATCTGTACTTTTTTTGGCAATAAATCTCGAAAGAAAAATAACCCCAGGTCAAACGCATTAAAAATCGAACAAAGATAGTAGATAATGATTATCCCAACCTGCTATTTTTCGTTTCCTTCTAATGCTTTTCTTTACAGGACTAACTGTTTCGTTAAGCAATATTTTCAGTGATAATTTCAAAACAGATGAAAAGTTTTGTGCCGCATTTTTATATCTTTTTCTACTCTTATCTTCTCCAAAAGAAACGTCTAAATGCCAATGTAAATTATTCTCAATTTTCCAATGTGAACGAACAGCATCTGCTATTTTCTTGGCATCACAAGGCAAACTAGAGATATAAAACCGCGTTGCTTTCTGTGTTTTCCCAGTTGATTTTATATATCTTTCACTTTCAATTTTTGCAATACATTGTAATGAACTCCATTTCGTTGGATTTAGTAAATGACTCAAATCATCCATCACGGTACAAGTCCTTTTTTCTATTCTTGAGCCATTAATTTCTTCTGTTATATACATTTTTGACTTGTCTTTTGATGGAATCAAAAAAGCACTTTCAATATCTTGATATAATTCTTTTTGATTCTCTTTTACAGCCAAAACATAATCTGCTTTTTGTTCAATAATTCCTTCTACAATATTGGTTTGACAACCCATTGCGTCTATGGTTACAATAGCATTCTCAAGGTCTAATACTTTTAAAAGTTCTGGTATAGCAGTAATTTCATTTGATTTCTCTTCTGTTTTTATTTGCCCTAAAAAAATTTCGCTTTCAGTAGAAAAAGCGCTAACTAAATGAATAGCAGACTTCAAACCTGATTGCTTTGAACCTCGAACAGTTTTTCCATCAATTGCCACAACTCCTTTGTAATCATTGGATATCGATTTTATCCAAGTCACAAAATGCTCTTCAAAAAAGGATGGATTTAGCAAAGAAAAAAAACGATTAAAGGTGTCGTGAGATGGGATTCCGTTTTCTAGTACTAAAATAGTTTCCAGAAATTCACGCTTTACAATACCATAATCTTCTATTTGCTACGCCTGTTCGAGCAAAGCTCTCGAGTCCTCCCAAGTTTCTGCTCCGCATATTACTGCAAGTATGGTGATGAAAACAATGTTTTCTGAGGGATATAATTTTTTTCTGTTCAATCTAAAGTCTGGAATAGTTTGAGCAAAGGTAAATAATTTATTTTTTAATTTCATTTTAAATATCTGATTATCAGATAAATATACAAAATTTAATTCATTATAACAAATATAATCATCTGTATTTCAAATAATTACAATAAATAAATTATTTTAATTTTTAATGGTTTTTAATGGTTTTTAATGGTTTTTAATGCGTTTGACCTGTTTGCCAATGGCAAATAAGGATCAATTTCATTTTTTATTATATCTTTGTCGAGTACACTGTACATAAGGGTTGATTTTGAAATGATTATGTTTTGCAACACAAATTTCGTCAACCCTTTTT
>JAYTNQ010000451.1:0-2556 GCA_043748255.1 Bacteroidota bacterium | reverse complement strand
TTTTGTTGTTTCAAGTTTGGAGTTATGATGTCAATTCCATGTTTTTGTGATAATCTATCTTTTAGGAAAGCGTGTTGCATTGTGAATTTTGTACCCAACAGACCTACTTTTTTTAGCCCATTTTCTTTGATCACTTCGGCGGTTGCATCGGCGATATGCAAGAGTGGGATGTTGGTATTTTTTTGGATGGCGTCTGCAAGTTTGTGCATGGTATTGGTGCATAAAACGATAAAATCGGCACCAGATTTTTCTAATTTTTGAGCGGCATCTATCATGATAATGGCAAGTTGATCCCAATTTTCGTCTTGTTGTAATTTTGCGATTTCGCCAAAATCTACAGATATCATGATGCTTTTGCATGAGTGAACGCCTCCTAAAACGGCATTTGCTTTTTGGTTTAGTATTTTATAATAGATAGCAGTGCTTTCCCAAGACATGCCTCCAATAAGTCCAATTGTTTTCATGCAACCGTTTTTTTTTGTGGATAGAAAATAATAAGCCGTTTTTTAAAAATTTGATTTAAAGCGATTTAGGAGCTGCTTTTAAAACAATTATTTTTAAATTTATTTGATTTCTTTAATATCTTTAAAAAAAAGCCATTTCACAAATAGCTTGTCACCCTCTTTTGTGCTCACTGATTGAAATTTTGGTGCTATTATATTGCCTGCAAAAAAAGCAGCAAACGGAATCCAAAGCCCCGAAAGCCCGGTATATTTTGTAATTAAAAATCGAAATATGATAAAAAATATGGCAAAACTCAACAAGTTTGCTACAAATGCTTTTACTTTTAGGTTCATAAATGAGTTGAATTAATAATATTCAAAATTACAAATTTTTGAAAAATATTTGATGTTTTTTCAAAAAAAAATCAAACTGATGTTTTTTTTATTAATTTGGTCTTTTATTTCAAATAAAACCTTTATGAAAGAAGATTTTCTTCATTATATATGGAAATTAAAAAAATTTGACACATCAAGTTTGAAAACTTCCAATGGAGAAAACCTAACGATTGTCAATTCGGGTCAGTATTTGCAACTTGCTGGTCCAGATTTTTTTAATGCACAAATCGTGATTGAGGATCAAAAATGGGCCGGAAATGTAGAAATTCATATCAAATCATCAGATTGGTATGCGCACCATCATGAGCGCGACGCAGCATACGAAAACGTAATTTTGCATGTAGTATGGGAGCACGACACCGAAATTTTTAGAAAAAACAATATCGAAATTCCTGTTTTAGAACTAAAAAAGTATGTGAGTCCAGAAGTGCTTGTACAATATAAGGGGTTAATAAATCCAAAATCTTGGATTTTTTGCGAAAATCAATTAGCTGATTTAGACCCATTTGTGTTTGAAAATTGGCAAGAACGTCTTTATTTTGAGCGATTAGAGCGCAAATCTTTGCCGATACAAGAGATGCTCGAAACCACAAATCACGAGTGGGAAAACGTGCTTTTTTGTCAGCTGGCCAAAAACTTTGGGTTAAACACAAATGGTATTAGTTTTTTGAAAATAGCCCAAAACATTTCGTTCAAAATCATTAGAAAAGAAAGTTTTGAAACCGAAAATATCGAAGCGCTGCTGTTTGGATTTGCCGGATTATTAGATTCTGAAAAGCAAGATAATTATTATAATAATTTGAAATTCAGGTTTTTATATCTAATTCAAAAACACCAACTACAACGCAATTATATCGAGCCTTTACAATTTTTTAAGCACCGCCCAGATAATTTTCCAACTATTCGATTGGCGCAGTTGGCACAAATTATGCGCAAACAGCAGCACTTGTTCACCAAAATTATTGAAGCCGATTCGGTTCAAAAAATTTATGATATTTTTGATGTTTCCGTTTCAGATTATTGGCAAACGCATTATCAATTTGACAAAATTAGCCCCAAGAAGCGAAAATCTTTATCAAAGTCGTTTATAGATTTGTTAATTATCAACACGATTTTGCCACTGAAATTTGCCTTTGCCAGAAGCCAAAACATCGAAAATTCCGAAGAATTGATGGTGATTCTGAAACAAATCGCAGCAGAAAACAACACAATCATTCAAAAGTTTGCTCATTTTGGTCAAAAAGCCAAAAATGCGTTTGAAACACAAGCACTATTACAACTCAAAAACGAATATTGCAATCATAGCAGATGTTTGGACTGTGCTGTAGGCACACATTTATTAAAAGCAAACTAAAGAAACCATGAGAATAGATTTGAGGCTCAAATATTTTTTTGAAAAACACGGTTTTGATGTTTCTTCTCGATTAGCAGATCGGCTTGGAATGCGAGCCAATAGTGTACGTTTGTTTTTTATTTACCTTTCGTTTGCCACCGCAGGATTATGGTTTGCGGTATATCTAACACTAGCTTTTTGGCTCAAACTCAAAGATTTGGTTCGGGCAAAACGGAGTTCTGTTTTTGATTTATAATCTATGAAATACAAGCCACAAAAATCTTATTTCAAATTGAATTTGCAAGAGCGAAAAGGCATTTTTTTGTTGCTCTTGATCATGGCAATTTTTCAGGTTGGTTATTGTTTTTTAGATTTTTCAGTTCC
>JAYTNQ010000450.1:0-6957 GCA_043748255.1 Bacteroidota bacterium | reverse complement strand
GGTTGGTGCGGTATATATGGCAATAGTTAACATTGGCTTTGATGAATTCAATATTGTCAAGTTGCATAAAAAAATGTCCATCGGTATTCTTGATAGTGATGTGTTTTTGAAAATCGAGGAGCTTTTTTTCAAATTTGTGCAACGCTATCATCAATTCATCTTCGTCGATCGGCTTGTCAAGAAAATACAAAACATCTGTGTTTACAGCTTTTTTGGCATACTTGTCAACGCCAGTTGTCATAATGATATAAGGCATTTCGGTGGTGAATTGTCTTATTTCTTTGATAAGGTCAAAACCGTTTTCGTTTCCTAGTTCTACATCAAGAAATATGATGTGCGGTTTTGTTGAAAGTGCTAATGCTATTCCTTTGGTCAAAGTATGTGCCGTTCCTATTTCTTTAAAATTTGAATGTGTCTTTAAAGCGGTTTGCAAGTTTTGCAAGGCACCAAGATTGTCTTCGACGATGATGTAGTTATAGTTCATAAAATTAATTTACTTCCACAATTTTTCGAAATCGAAATTTATAAAACAATTTTTTTCTATTTCTAAATCTACGTTATTTACTTGTTCATAATGATTGTTTATTAGCTCAAAAACCTCGGCTGTTTTTTTTATATAATCCAAAAGAATATAAAATTTAACACCTTGTGATTGATATATTTCAAACTTTATTGTTCTGTCTCTAACGGTTGTTGACGGTGATAAAACTTCAACAATCAAAGTTGGTGGAAATTCTAAAAAATCAGTTTTTAAATCCTCACAAACAATCATTAAATCTGGGCGAAGTATTGTAAAATCGTTCACTTTCCAATCCAACTCAATAAAAACATTACAAGTACAATCTTCGTTTTGTTCTAAAGATTTTAAAACCTGAAAGTTGCATCGTGACACCGTTTGACTGTGTTTCCATATAGCAGACGGCAACAACTGAATAGGGTAGCCATTGACCAATTCCCAGTCATCTTTCCAATTTTTATAATCGTTATAAGTGTACTTTGGTGGTTCAAAATTTAATAAATACATAATCAAATATTTTTACAAATTTACGAATATTTATAATCCATTGGTATTTTTACTTCAACTTTTGTACCTTGATGTTTGTCGATGATGTCAAAAGTAGCATTTTCTTTGTTCTTCGGATTAAGTGTTGCAAATAATTTTTGATACGTTGTTGTTCCTATACCGCAGTCTAACGATATTGCAAGGTTTCTACCTTTTCCGGTATCGTCAACTGTAATACAAATAAAATGATCTTTTTCTTCGATTTGTACCGTAATATTTCCGCCAGTTTCTTGCTGCTTTATGCCGTGTTTAATACTATTTTCAACAAGGTTTTTTAATAACAATCTTGGGATTTGAGTTTGGGTATTTTCTATCGTATTTTGAACCGCAAATTCTAATGGGATTGATGACATACTTTTTTCTAAAGACAAGAAATCGTCTATTTGTTGCAATTGATTTCCGATGCTATCAGTCAAAGAGCTGCTGTTCAAACTTGCTTTTGTCAGGTTGAATAGTTTTAGCATTTTCTTGTATGAATCTGGTGCTTTCTCTTGTATTTCGGGAGAGATGTGAGCTAATAAATTTTTAATTTCGTGTGGGTTCAATTGATTGTTGAGACTTGACAATTCTGCTTCTATAAGACTTTGTTGTAAACTTAATAATGTGTTTTGGGTTTTTAGATTGCTTTGTTTTTGCTTATTTATAAACCAAAAATAACTACCACCTGAGAGTATTAATAATAAACCTATACCACCAAAAGCAATGTATTTATTGGTCTTTTCTTTTTGGATTTGAAGTTGTTGGGTTTTTATTTTGGATTCTTTGAGTTCTGTTTCGTATTTTAAATTGAGTTCATTTGAATTTGATTGTATGGCTATAGAATTAATTGTATCGCTAATTTTTAATAGTTTATCAAAATAAATTTTGCCATCATCATTATTAGATTTTATAAATTCTAATTCTATCATAGATTCCAAAAGTCCTTTTTCGGCATTTTTATCTTCAAAATTATCCGACAAAACATAAGCCTTTTCAAAATATTTATCCGCAAGTTTAAATTCATTAATACTTTTATACAAATTACCTAATGCTAAAAAGTCGTTTAATAGATTTCTTTTATTGGCATCTTTCGAGTCAATTTTTATTACAGTATTATAAAGCTTAATTGAATACGAAAAATTTTTTTTCCTTTTTTCAATTTCAGCCAATGCACTGAAAACCATACTTGAATCTACACTTGTAAAATTTTTATAATCCAATGAAATTAGGAGGTCATCTGCTTCTTTATTTTTTTTAAGCTCCAGAAGCAAAAGTGCTAAATTAGATGACAATTGGGGTAGATTTTTAGAATCGCTGTGTAAGACACTTAATTTGTAAAACTTTTCAGCATTCTTGAATTGTTTTAGATTGTAGTAGCAAACTCCAATACTATTATATACTGGGAATCGTACCTTAAATTCTTTTACTTCTAAAATTTCAAATAAAACTTCTAAAGCTGTTTGGTATTTACCTATGTTAACCAAAGTGTTTGCATAAAAATTATAAATATTGAGAAAATATTTTTTTTCCAATTGATATGATTTTATTGTTTGAAAACATACTTCAAAATAATTCTTTGCTTTTTCTATATTTCCATTTAACTGGAAAATAACACCTCTGAAAAAATTCAAATGAATTTTTGTAATTGGAAAATTTTCGAACTTAATTGATTTTTCATAAAATTTTAGCCTCTTATCAGCATTCTTAACATCTCCATTAATTAAAAATAAATACACATCATTAATTCTAAAATAATTTGCATAATCCAAATTATATTTAAATAATATTTTTGCATGATCAATTTCCTTTTTTGCAATTTCAATATCTGATTTGTTGATATAATAATTGATTATTTCCCTGTTCAAATAAAAATTCATTGGGTCTTTTTTAAGTTCTATTTTCAAACTATCAATTTTTTTATTAGGTTGCGCCAAAAGTGTACAACCCCAAAAAAGCATCACAATCAGCATCAACATTTTTTTCATGTTTGTTGTTTTATACATTAAACTACTTATTTATTTTGACAAACAACCCTTTTTGTTGATTTTAAATTGTTTTTGAATTTGATGTTTAATTTCAAAAAATTATTTTAGTGGCTTCAAATGAGGTCTTTACGGTCAATTTTTTTGCTAATATATAAAACCTTTATGAAAACGCAATTTTTTTGAAATGTTTTTTATTTCCAAAAATAAAGTTTACAAATCATTTTAGCTTTTGAATTTTATAAAAACGAATTGAAAATAAACTACATCTTTTATTAATATACTCAAAGTTCAATGAATTAACTTTTTTTGAATTTTATCTACTTTATAACATTCTGCTTTCTGAAATCAGCTTTCAAAACCCCTAAAAGTCTCGTTTCGCCCCGATGTAGCGGTATCCTTTTTTTGGTTTTTTCAAAAACCAAAAAAAGATATAGCGTGCAGCGGGACGGGTGGTGTGCTGTACGGGTGGTGTGCGCCAAAAAAATAAATTTGTTTTTTTGATTAATTTTAAAAAACAAGGCTACATTCCGTTTTTTTATTTATTTTTACAAAAATTAGCAAATGAAAATAGCAATTATCAACGGGCCAAATCTAAATTTGTTGGGAAATCGTGAGCCAGAAGTGTATGGAAATCAGTCTTTTGAGGATTATTTTGAGATGCTTAAACAAAAATTTGTGGGGGTTGATTTGTTTTATTTTCAGTCGAATATTGAGGGCGAAATTATCGACAAATTGCACCTTTTTGGTTTTGATTTTGATGGAATTGTGATTAATGCGGGTGCTTATACACACACGTCTGTTGCTATTGCAGATGCTATAAAAGCGATCACGACGCCGGTGGTCGAGGTGCATATTTCTAATACTTTTGCCCGTGAGGATTTTCGGCATCAATCATTTATTGCGCCAAACGCCAAGGGGGTTATTATTGGCTTTAAATTAAAGAGTTATGACATGGCAATTGCCTCTTTTTTGTAAAAAAAAGTGGTTTTATGACTTTTTTTGTTGAATAATATATTTTTATGAGGTATGAAAAAAATAATAATTTTTTTGTTTTTGGTAATTTCGGTGGCAAGTTTTGCACAAATTAGGGGCGTTATTTCGGACACAAAAGGGGCGTCAATCCCAAATGTTTCTGTGATGGTCGAAAACACTTATATAGGTACATCGTGCAATGAGCAGGGCAAATATGAACTCAATTTTAAACAAATGGGTAGCTTCACGCTTGTTTTTAAATCTATTGGCTTTAAAACCAAGCGCATTTCTGTAGATTTGAGCCATTTTCCTATGGTGCAAAATGTGGTTTTGGAGGACGAAAATTACCAACTTGTTGAGGTTGTTGTTGGCAGAAAAAACAATCCGGCGATTGCGATTATCAAAAATGCAATTGCAAATCGAAAAGAAAATAGCGACAAAACGGCTCACTTTAGAGCTGATTTTTATTCGCGCGGGGTTTTTAAACTTAAAAATACACCAAAAAAGTTTATGGGTATCGAGATTGGCGATATGGATGGCAATCTTGACTCGACTGGTACAGGAATTATCTATTTGTCTGAAACGGTTTCTAAAATTGTTTTTGAAAAACCAGACAACCTCAAAGAACGAGTTTTGGCTTCAAAAGTAAGTGGCAACGACAAAGGTTTTAGCTATAATACCGCACGATCTACCGCTTATGATTTTTATGAAAACACCGTCAATTTTGGAGGAAAAACCATATCACCTATCGCAAACAACGCTTTTGGATATTATAAATTCAAGCTCGAAAGTTCGTTTTTTGACGAAAATAATCAAATGATTCACAAAATAAAAGTTTCGGCAAAGCGCGACAAAGAACCCGTTTTTGACGGATACATCTATATTGTCGAAGATTCATGGGCCATATATGCCATAGATTTGACTATTAAGGGCTATAGGATGCACCAAGAAATAATTGAAACTATGAATTTGAAACAAAATTTTGGCTACAACAAAACCAACAAAATATGGTCGAAAAACACCCAAAGTATGGTTTTTTATGCTGGTTTTTTCGGCATCAAGTTTGAAGGAAAATTTAATTATGTATATAGCAATTATGAATTTGAAACTCAATTTGCCCCCAAAACTTTCAGCAACGAAATTGTAAGTTTTGACGAAAATGCCAACAAAAAAGACAGCCTTTTTTGGAACAAAAACCGCCCAATTCCGCTTACCGTCGAAGAATCAAAAGATTATATCAAAAAAGACAGCGTTTTTAAAACCCGAAATTCTAAAGTTTATCTCGACTCGATCGACAGAAAAGACAACAAATTCAAACTCACATCGCCATTTTTGGGATATAGCTATACAGATAGTTTCAAAAAATATAAATTCAAATATGACGGCATTTTCGGGCCAACATCCTCGTTTTTTAACACCGTGCAAGGCTGGTATTATATGACTGGATTTTCATTCAAAAGCTGGAAAAATGAAGAAAAAGGAAAAGAAACAGAACTTGGAACCCAACTAAATCTTGCATTGGCAGAGCATAAACTGCGTTTTACGGCGCACTACAAACACCAATTTAACAACCAAAATTATGCTACCCTCAAAATTGATTTGGGCAACAAAGTCAATCAATTCAATACAAACGAACCCATATCTGAACTCATAAATTCTATAAGCACCCTGTTTTTCAAAGACAATTATATGAAACTATATAACAAAGAATTTTTCAAAATCAACTATTTTCAAGACATCGCAAACGGCATCAACCTCGATGCCACAATCGAATATCAAAACCGAAAACCACTGCTGAACAATACCGATTTTGTGATTCTAAACACCAATCACGAATATACCTCAAACAACCCACTTGCTCCACAATCTTATGACAGTTTCATTTTCGAGCCACATCATTTGATCAAATCGAACCTCGATATACATCTCAATTTTGGCAACAAATACATCAGCCGTCCCGACGGAAAAATGAATATAAGATCACGCAAATACCCAAAACTTCGATTTGGTTTTGAAAATGCCTTTGCCGCAAGCCAAAAAAACCTCGAATACCAACTACTCACCACCCAAATAAAATACAAACTCACCGTGAGCACAATGGGCGAATTTGATATGAACTTCAAAGCTGGAAAATTCTATAACGCCCAGAATATCGCCTTTGCAGACTACAAACATTTCAACGGAAACCAGACCCATATTGGTGCCGGATTCAACTATACCAACGTTTTTAACCTCATGCCCTACTATACCCACAGCACCAACGACGCTTTTTTTGAAACCCATATCGAATACAACGACAACGGCTATTTTACCAACAAAACACCCCTAATCAACCTGCTAAAAGCCACACTAACACTTGGTTTTCATCAATTATCTGTACCCAAAACGACACCCTATTTTGAATACACGGTAGGATTAGACAATCTTGGCTTCGGAAAATTCAAAATATTTCGACTCGATTATAGCCGAGCCTACCAAAATGGATTCCAAGCACAAGGCTTTGTTTTTGGTCTAAAATTTGGCGGAATAGCAGACTAGTTTTTTCTCTTTTTTGACGCACACCTCCCCTATCCCACACCACCCGTCCCGCTGCACACTATATCTTTTTTTGGTTTTTGAAAAAACCAAAAAAAGGATGCCGCTGCATCGGGGCGAAATGACACCAACCGGGTTTTCAAGACATTTTGAAAATACATGACCAAAATTTGGTTAGAGCACTTATGCCAATTATAAATAAAAATAGTCCAATGCTTGCGTATTGGATTTTTTTTAGTATTTTTGGTCTAATTAATAATTATAAAATCTATTATGGCATTACCTTTAAAAATCACAGTTGAAGAGTCTATTAAAGAACTCCGTGAGTTACAACGTAAAAATGGCGAACTTATTTGCAAGCGATTGCTGGTGTTGATTGAGTTTAAAAAACATGAAAAAACAGGAATTTCAAAACGAGATTTA
>JAYTNQ010000449.1:0-6961 GCA_043748255.1 Bacteroidota bacterium | reverse complement strand
CTTTAAAAAGGTTTTGGTAGCTTTCCCAAAGGGCAACGCTTTCTTCTAATGCTTTAAAATTTTTGGAGGAGGCAACCAAGCGTTTTTTTTCTTCAATTTTGGTGTTTATCAGCTTTATTATTTCGTGCTTTTTGGTTTTCTTGCTTTCGGGCGTGTGTAGCGTAAAATAGTCGTGTGCCAATTGTTCAAAATCATCAAAAAACGGGTCGTGGTTGGCAAAAAGGCCTATGCCTTTGTCTTCTTGTGGCGGGGCAATGAGGGTGTTGGCAGCCACGAGTTTAAAATCCATATTGGGCAAGGGTTCTATGCCAAAATTGGGTTGGTCTTCTTTTTTGTTTTGCTCTACCAATAGCGAAATAAAAAACCGAAGTTTAGAGATTTGTATTGCAATGGGTTGTATGTCCACGCCATAAATGCAGTTTTCTATAATATACAGTTTTCGCACATAATCATATTGGGCGTTTTGCAAAATATTTTTTTGCTTTTGTAGGGCTTCAATGGTTTGGTTTCGGGCGTTGGTATCGCTCAGGGTTTTGGCACCCGCAATGAGTTGGTCTAGTTTTTTTCCTTCTATTTGTTTTAGATGTTCGTTTTTGGGGTCTAGTATAGTCATTAACTGCACCATTTTGTGCAAAACACCCATTGGGTAAGCTCCAGAACCACAAGCAGGGTCTAGAATTTTGCAATCAAAAAGTTTATTTACAATAGTATATTTTTGTTCAGGTTGCAGATGTGACAACTTTTCAAAAGTTGTCAAATCGCTGTTGTCATTTTGCAAATAAGCCAGCAAACTTTCGTCCACCATATAATTTACAATCTCTCGGGGTGTATAAAAAGAACCTGTTTGTTTTCGGGCAGTTGCTTTGGTTTCTGGATTAAAACTTGCCAACAGGTTTTCAAATACTTTTCCGAGCAATTCGGGGTCGAGTGCTACATCAATTTCAAGCGGTGTGTTTTCTTCAATGGTAAATTTGTAGTTATTCAGCAAATCAATAATTCCAAAAATATTTTGATTTTGCCATTTCTTTTTTTCTTTGGCATCATCAGAAAAATGATTGCTCAAATCTATGTTTTTGTGTTCGCCAAAAAACAGAAAATTCGGAAATTTAGGTTGTTTTTTTTCGTTTTTAGTAAAACCATCTGTAAAAACATGGCTACTTCTATCATCTAAACAATCAAACAAACCGCCATTTAGAAAAGGAATTTTCATAAAAATATTTTCGATAACGGCATCGCTATTGATAAATTCTTTTTCAAATCGATAAATGAGTGGGTCGCCAATTTGTGCTTTATTTCTTTTCTTGCCATCTATCCATTTTCGTTCTTCAATAGGTACATTCAGGGTTGCAAAAAACAGGTTTTGCAAAATGGTTTTGTAGTAAATGTTTTTGTTTGAAGTTTCATCAAAATCATTGAGAATGTTTTTTAGATCTTCTAATTCAAAAATTTGTTTGGTAATCAAGTTTTTTTCTTTCATAAACCACACAAATAGCATTCGAGAAATAAACCGAATGAGCGATTCCGAAAGGTATTTATCTTCTTCTTCATTATTGTCATTAGGAAACGAAACGTGGTCTTTTGCCCACAAATACCATTTGAAGAGTTCTTGATAGAATTTGTTGTTTAACTCTTTAGTGTTTAATACTTTTTGCCAATAATTATATAATTCCTCAAAATTATTAGCTCTGTGTTTGCCTAATTCTGCTACAATATCTTGATGTGCACGATGTGGTTTTTCTAAATCAATATCTTTTAGCATCGATACTTTGCCTACTTTTTCGCCTTCACGCCATGGTTGTTCGTAGTCAATACGTTCAATATTAGCAAATGTGAGTTGGTTACCGTATTTAAAAACAACAACTACTGGTAATTTTTTAAATGCACGGTTGATTTGTCTTGTAATTTCGGCTAAATCAGAGCGAGTAGGATTTGTTTTTGAAACATCAACCCCAAATAGTAAAATACCTTCGTATTTTTCATTTTCTAAATCGGTTTGTGTAATCTTGGTTTCTTCTTGATTAAAAATAGCATTGGTAACAATACCAAATGGATAAATGGCTTTGATGTTTTGGTTGCATTTTTTGTCTCCAATAATGTTTTGGGGTTGTGTTTGATATTCTGAAATGAGATTAAAAGGCACTTTGAGTTCTTCAAAAAATGCTTTTAAAGCATTAATGAAAGGTGATGTATTAAAGAGTTTTATGCTATTCATTGTTATCGAGTTCAAAGTTTAATCGGTTTTGTTCTATGAGTTGTTTCAGCTCTTCTTCTTTGGGTAAATATAACAAATATTTACTTACAAAAAGATTGTTTTGGTCATTAAGTACGGAGTATTTTACAATGGTTTCATCTTTTTCAGAACATAGCAAAATGCCAATGGTTGGGTTATCATCTGCACTGCGTTTCAAGTCATCATACATCCTTACGTACATATCCAGTTGCCCAATGTCTTGGTGTGATAGTTCGTCTGCTTTTAATTCTACTATCACGAAGCACTTTAGTAAATAATTATAAAACACCAAATCGATATAAAAGTCGTGAGTGTCAGTAACAATATGTTGTTGTCGTGCAACAAAAGCAAATCCTTTTCCAAATTCAAGTAAAAAGGTTTGTAGATGATTGATAATTGCTGTTTCTATGGTTTTTTCAGAACTCTTTGCGTCAAGCGATAATCCGAGAAAATCGAACACATTTGGATCTTTTATAATGGAATGAATTGTTTGTGTTTTGTTATTTTCTGTCGGGTGTTTTACTACCCGTTCAAACGATAAAGTGTTTATCGCCCGTTGCAATTGGCGGCTGTTGAGGTTGTTTTGAATAGATTCCTGAATGTAATACTCGCGCTTTTGTGGTGTATCTAACCTCGAAAGCAACCTGTAATGGCTCCAACTCAATTCTTGACGCAATGTGTCAAGAATTGGGAAGGAGAGATAGAATTTACGCATATTTGTAGGGTTTGTGTATTCAAAACCTTTACCAAACTCTTGAGTAAGTTGGGTAGCCAATTTTTTCAATGTTGCCTTACCATATTCTGCCTTTGTATTTCCCTGTTGTTCGTCTTCTACAATAATTTCTCCTATTTGCCAGTAAGTTTCGAGTAAGGTTGAGTTTGCCATACGATAAACCCGCTGTCTGGAAAATGTAATAATCTCCCTGATGGATTGATAAATACTATTGTTTTGAATTTCCATAATTAGCTTATTATTAACCAAGTAATTAAATCAAAATTAAATTTCTTTGAAATGACATTAAAAGGCACATTCAAATTTTTAAAAAATGATTGTACTGCGTCTATAAATGGTTTATTTTTAAAATCGTGTAGTAAGTTCATTTAGAGTGTGTTTTTTAATTCGTTTTCTAACTCTTCAACAGTTGGCATATTTTTTTGGATGCTTTCGGGCAATTCATTAAAGGTAAATTCGCTGATTCCTAATGGTTTGTTAAGGTCTCTTAAAGCATATTCTACATCTAAACTATCTTTGTATTTGCACAAAATAATGCCAATACTGGGTTGGTCTAAATCGGTTTTTAATACATCATCTACAGCCGAAAGATAATAGTTCATTTTGCCAGCATATTCTGGTTCAAACTCGCCCATTTTTAAATCAATCACAACATAGCAGTGCATTTTGAGATGGTAAAAAAGCAAGTCTAATTTTCGCTCTTTATTGCCTATTTGAAGTGGGTATTGTCTGCCTACAAAGGCAAAACCTTTGCCGAGTTCTAATAGAAATTTTGTGATATTTTCAGTAAGGTGTTTTTCAAGTTCGAGTTCTTGCACATCGGCTTCAAGCGTCAGAAAATCAAATTTATAAGGATCTTTTAGGGTTTCTTTGGCTAAATCGCTTTGTGGTTTTGGTAGTGTTAATTCAAAATTGTTTTGGGCTTTTCCTAATCTGTTTACAAGTCCAGAATTGATTTGAATTTCAAGTACATTTCTGCTCCAGTTGTTCTGAATGGTTTGCTGGATATAGAAATTTGCTTCTTTGATTGTACTACATTTTGATAGTATTGTTAGGTTATGTTTCCAAGGAATTTTGAATAAAATACTGTTTATTTCTAATTGTCCACCTAGTTGGTGGACTAATTCTGTTTTGTCTTCAGGTGGTATTTTTTCTAATTGTCCACCTAATTGTTGGACTAATTTGGAACTGGCATAAAACAGATAAAACTTCCGCATAGCAAATAGGTTAGTACGCGAAAAACCATTGGTATCTGGTAATTCACGTTTTAAATCTAATGCCATTTGCTCTACAATCTTGCTTCCCCAATTGTGTTCTTGCTGCTTTTCGATAATGCTTTTACCTATGTCCCAATACAGCATAATCATTTGCTCATTAACAGAAAGAGCTGCTATGATTTGTGCCGAACGAATTTTTTCTTTTAGAGATGAAATCCAATTTTTATAATTATCGTCTAAATTCATATTAGCTAATGATTAACCAAGTAATTAAATCAAAATTGTCAAAATTAAATTTCTTTGACACGTTGCCTTCAATTTTGAGTTTTTCGAGTGTTTGTTTCGGATTGGTTTTTAATTTATTGATTAAATCTAAACCTGCGTTTGAAATTACTTCTATTTTAGTACCGTCTTCTAATTCTTTTTCAGCTTTTGCTTGGTTACTTATCCAAATTTTTAAAGCATTACTTAGTTTTTCTATTGCTTTAGCATCGCCACTTTCAATTTCTGGGTCAATAGCTCTTGGTAAAGTATGGTTTTTATTGAGTTGTTCTAGTATTACCTTTTGATTGTTTGAAATTTGATTTCCTTGTAAATCAATATAAATTAATTCGTAAGAAAGGTAATTGGTTTCGGGATTGTATTTTTTTTGGGCAGGATAACCCAAAAGCGAGATAATACCCGGCTGCATTTCGGTATTATTCTCTATTTTAATTCCAGAGAAAACACCATTAGGCATATTTTCAAATTCTTTTTTCTTTTGGTTAAGCATATTTTGCAATAACTGACGGTAATTGTCAAAAGAAAAGTCATCAAATCCTAATGTTTGTTCGCCATCAATATCTTGCATTGTGGTTTCCATTTGGCGTAACATATTGGCATTTTGTTGGTCTTCGAGTTTGTTTGCTTCTGCCAATTCATTAAATTCATCTGTAAATTCATCAATAACTTCAGAACCTGATATTTTCATTATCGCCATTCTTTTTTCTACTCTAGCTTTTAGATTGATATAGGCATCAATATCTTTAGCTGGCCAAAAATTTATAGTTTGAATTTTGGTGTTTGGCGAACCAATACGGTCAATACGCCCAACACGCTGAATGACACGAACTGGGTTCCAATGTATGTCATAATTGATAACCATATCAGCATCTTGCAAGTTTTGCCCTTCGCTTAAAACATCTGTAGCAATAAGTATATCTATTTGATTTTCTAATTTATCGAATGTTTTTGGTTCGTTGTCTTGAATGTATTTTTGCCATTCTTGATAACTTTCTTCATCTGATAAAGTGATGCTTGATGGTTCAAAATTAGTCCAGTTTTTTTCTTTGAATAATTTAGTATAAGGAGCAAAACGCTCTAAAACATTTTCATGTTTTTTGCTAGATTTTGTTTCATTCCAAACTTTGTTTTCATCTCCTGAAACCATTGCGAAATTTGTAAAACCTCTAAAAGCCAATTGGTCGAATAGATATTCAACAGTATCTTTGTAGGCAGAAAAAATGACGATTTTTTTATTGTTGGTTTTTTGCTTTTCAGTAATAATAGCCAATAATTCGTCTAATTTAGTATCAATAGACTTTAACTCTTTTTCGGGTTTGAATTTTTCTTCAAACTCTAATAAAGCTCTACGTATGTTTCCTAAAATAATTTTGTCTTTGTTGATTGCTTTTTTGAAATCATCGAGGTTATTAGCATCATCGATAGATTTTAGACTAATTGGAGTTTTCTTTCCTAACGAAAGACTATCTAATTGTTGTATTTCCTCTTCGTCTTGTTCTGTTAAAATGTCATTTATAAATTCTACATCATCGATTATAATAGTTTGCTTTTCTTTAAGTTCTTGATATTGATTGATTTTTTTAATAGCATTGTCGTGATGCTTGTAAATTCTGTCAACCGTAATTTGAAATGAATACCAAGAACTTTCTAATCGTTTGAGCATTAAAATCATCATCATTTTTACAAGGAAATGCTCTCTTTGTACATCGTTCTTTAATACTTCGTCTTTCTCGGCTTTAATTCCTTTTTTCTTCTTATCCGCTTTTTCTTTAGCAAGTCTTTTTCGCTCTTCTTTCGAAATGGTATAATAAGAAGGCTGATAAGCAGATAAATTTAATTTGAAATTATCCATAAATTCAGCAAAGTTTTCTACATCTCCAAATTTTAGTGGCGTTTTGAATATGTTTATCGGTTTTTTGTGAATAGGAAATGAAAGTGTATTATCAAAATTTGCTTTAACATTTTTTCTAGTTCGTGCAACCAACAAATGATCTGTTAATCTAAAAAAAGCGCTGTCTTTAATTTTACTATGAAATTCAGACAGCTTTGCTCCAGGTTCTGCACTCCATTTATTAAATACGGTTTGAATTTCTCTAAAAGTACTTTCGATATTGTTTACATCTAAACTTTCTTTAAACCCTGTATTTTCTCCTTTAGTCATCAATTTGAATTGATTTCTAATATCCTTGAAAGAATTATTGATTGGTGTTGCCGATAGTAAAAGTACTTTTATATCGCCTTTTGATTGTTGTAAAATCTCCTCTATTAAATATTTGTAACGGCTGGATTTATCATTTCTTAAATTGTGGCTTTCGTCAATTACAATTAGTTTCTTTTTGTCATTTACAAAATAATCTTGCTTAACTTTATCCCTGTCTAAACCACCTTCTCTTAAATCGGTATGAAAGCGTAATTCAAAATCTAATTTATCACTTTGAAATAAAGAGTTGTTTTTATAATAATATTGATTCCAGTTTTGTTCTAATTTTTTTGGACACA
>JAYTNQ010000448.1:0-2563 GCA_043748255.1 Bacteroidota bacterium | reverse complement strand
TGTCGAATATTTGGCCTTGCTCATAGACCGAATTGCAAGCGTATCGATCAAATTTTGTGCTTTTTGACCTTTGGCTTCTTGCATCAAAGCGTTTAAAGCTTGCGAAACAGAACCTGATTTGAAATCAATTTTGTAGCCAAATTTTTCAATAACGGTTTGCATCGCTAATAATTTATCTTCGTTTGGCTCGTCGTGAATGCGATAAATAAAAGTCTTTTTTTGTCTGCCAATAAATTCGGCCACTTTTTTGTTAGCCAAAAGCATAAATTCTTCGATTAGATGATTCGCATCTTTTGAAATTTTAAAAAACACACCTTCAGGTTCGCCATCGGCACTCAAATTGAATTTTACTTCTACTTTATCAAAAGAAATAGCACCGTCATCCATTCTTTTTTGGCGCATTATTTTGGCCAAATCATCCAAAATTAAAATTGCTTCAACGGTTAGATTATCAACCGTATAATCCTCTGATGTAAGCGATATTTCTGCCGGAATATGCGCTTCTTTGGTTTCTATAATATGTTGTGCTTCTTCATAAGCAAATCTTTGATTAGAATTAATCACTGTTCTGCCAAACCATTGATTTTTGATCACCCCTTTGTTTGTAATTTCAAAAATTGCCGAAAAAGTATATTTTTCTTCATTTGGTCGAAGCGAACACGCAAAATTTGATAAGACTTCTGGCAGCATTGGCACTACTCGATCCACCAAATAAACAGATGTGGCGCGACTATATGCCTCGTCATCCAATATAGTACCTTCTTGCAAATAATGCGAAACATCGGCAATATGAATACCAATTTCAAAATTTCCGTTGTCTAATTTTTGAAAAGAAAGGGCATCGTCAAAATCTTTAGCATCTTTTGGATCTATCGTAAAAGTGAGCGTTTGTCGCATATCACGACGATTTTTGATTTCACTTTCGTGGATGGTAGTGTCTATTTGTTCGGCAAAATGGGCTACTTCTGCCGGAAAAGTATCTGGCAAACCATATTCGGCCAAAATAGCGTGAATTTCAGTATTATGTTCGCCTGGTTTGCCCAAAATTTTGAGTACAGAGCCAAAAGGCGAGTCTGCCCGTTTTGGCCAATCTTCGATATTAACCAATACCACATCGCCATTTTCGGCATCACCTATTTTGTCTTTTGGTATAAAAATATCGGTGTACATTTTTGGGTTTGCTGTGGTCACAAAAGCAAAGTTTTTTTGAATATCGATCACACCTACAAACTCAGTTTTATGACGTTCAACTACTTCAACTACTTCTCCTTCAGGACGTTTTCCTTTTCTTCGGTTATAAACATATACTTTTACAAGATCTTTGTCTAAAGCGTGATTCAAATTATTGGTTGGTATAAAAACATCTTCCGAAAATTCTGGACAAACAAAAAAAGCTGTTTTTCTGCTGGTCATATCAATTTTGCCTTCATAATATTCTTGTGAAATGGCTTTGATTAAATACTTTCCTGGTTCAGATTCTATAATTTGTTTAGACGCTGCTAAAATTTTTAAATCTCTAATAATTTCGTTTCTACTTTTGGTATCATCAACATCCAAAATCACCGCTATTTGTTTGAAATTAAATGCTTTATTCGCATTTTTTGATAACGTTTTTACAATTTTGTGGCTGAAATCTTTGGATTGATTTATGGTATCTTTAATTTTTTTTGTCATAATTTTTTATAAAGGCGAAATTTACGATTTTGTTTTGATTAATTTGGTTTAATCATATTATAAAATTATGAAGCTTTCTATCGTTCAAGTTTTCAACTTATGAACATTTATTATTTATAACAACAAAAAAAATTAAAATTAAAATTTTTCTGATGGTTATTATAGCTTGTTGATAGTTACAATAACTTTTTTTAATTTTGTAATAAATTGAAGTTTTAACGTTTTATAACAACTTATTAACAACCTTTTTTATGGTTAAAACCTTGATTTAAAACCTTTTTTAAAATCCATTAACAATAGTTGATAACTCAAAAACCATTTGATTTGTAAATAACTTTTTATCAAAAACTGTTGATAAACCATCGCTTTTTAGGTATAACTTTTCTAAAAAAAAAACAAACTAAATTAGGTTTTTCAAACCCTATTTTTGATTACAACTTTTTATCCAAAATCACAAAAAAAGTTGTTTAAATCTATATTAAGTTATCAACAAAAATATCAAAAAAAGCAATGTTGATTTTCAAACAGTTACGTTTTGGTATTAACAATAAACAGAAAGCAATTTTTTTACAAAAACCGGTTTTCAAACAATTGCCCGGTTATCAAATCTCGATGAGACATCACAAGAGAATCTTGTGTGAGTTCAACTTGTGTGATACTCAATGTTTTCAAGCTATTGCGGTCTATAATCAAACCGTTTATTGCATTTGTAGATTCTGTATTTTGATGAAAATCAATCAAATCTTTTGCTTTTGCTTGCTTGTTTTGATTCATAAAGACCAAAAACCAGGCTTTCCTTTGTGATCGAATCGCTGCATCATACAAGGTTGAAGAGGACCAAAAATGGGCTTCGGTAGTCGAAAATTCAATTTTTTCTTTCACAAAACCA
>JAYTNQ010000447.1:0-2566 GCA_043748255.1 Bacteroidota bacterium | reverse complement strand
GGTTCATAGCGAGGTCTGCCAACACTTTTCGATTGAGTTCGATATTGTGTTTTTTTACTTTGCCCATGAATTGTGAGTAGGACATTCCTTCGAGACGTGCGCCTGCATTGATACGTTGTATCCATAGCGAGCGGAAGTTTCGTTTGTTGACTCTACGGTCGCGGAAGGCATAGCACATGGCTTTTTCTACGGCGTTTTTGGCAACTGTCCAAACGTTTTTTCTTCTACCAAAGAATCCTTTGGCTTGTTTCATTATTTTTTTTCGTCGCGCTCTCTTGGCGACCGAGTTTACTGATCTTGGCATGTTTTTACATTTTTTTTTGTAGTAGGCGTCCTGAATTGAATCGAAGGATCTTGATGGGCCGTACAACAGGGTTAATTAAATTGTGGTAACCTAAAGAATTAATTTTTTTTCAAGCTGATTGTCTTGATGACTTTTGGGCTTTTTAGATAATTCTTAATTGTTGTTTGATGCTTTTTTCATCGGTTTTGTGCACTAATGCCGAGTGGGTCAGGGCCAACTTTCGTTTTTTTGACTTCTTGGTCAAGATGTGACTCTTGAAGGCGTGCTTTCTTTTAATTTTACCGGTGCCTGTTACTTTGAATCGTTTTTTGGCACTCGATTTGGTTTTCATTTTAGGCATTTTTCCTTGTTTTTTAATTTATTCTTACTTACTATCTTTGTGAGTTTGCTGGGCAATCTCGTTTATTTTTTTTCTAAACCAAAATCAGAATTTTATTTCTTCTTCTTTGGTGCGATAAACATGATCATTCTTTTGCCTTCAAGCACGGGCATTGCTTCTACTTTGCCATGTTCTTCTAGGTCTGTTGCCAATCGCAAGAGCAGGATTTGTCCTTGGTCTTTGTAGATGATGGATCGTCCTTTGAAAAATACAAAAGCTTTGAGTTTTGAGCCTTCTTTCAAGAATTTTTCGGCATTTTTTCGTTTAAAGTCATAGTCATGCTCGTCTGTTTGTGGACCAAAACGTATTTCTTTGACTACAATTTGTGTCGATTTTGCTTTGAGTTCTTTTTCGCGCTTTTTTTGCATATATACAAACTTTTTATAGTCCATAATTTTGCATACTGGTGGCTCTGCATTTGGAGATATTTCTACCAAATCCAATTCAAATTGGTCGGCTAATCGAAGGGCGTCGGCGATTTTGAAAACCCCTGGCTCAATATTTTCGCCTACCAAACGCACTTCTGGCACTCGAATAAGGTTGTTTATTCGGTGGGCGTCTTTCTTTTCTACTCGAGGTTGATATCCTCTGCTGTTTCTTATTGCTATGACTTTTTTATTTAATCCTGTTTTGAAACAGGTGGTTTATACTGTAAATGTTTTTAATGTTTTTCCAATTTCTTGGGTCACTATCGCGGCAAATTCTTCGATTGTCACCGTTATATTGCCTTTTCCTTCTTGTCCGTGTCGTCTTATAGAAACGGTGTTGTTTTGCTCTTCTTCCTCGCCTACAATCAGCATAAACGGGGTTTTTTGCATCTCGGCTTCTCTAATTTTTTTGCCTATTGTTTCGTTTCGGCTGTCAATCTGGGCGCGAATTTCGTGATTTTCTAGCAAACTTAAAACTTTTTTTGCATATATTTCATATTTCTCACTCAAAATCAATATTATAGCCTGATTTGGGATCAGCCAAAGCGGAAAATTTCCTGCAGTATGCTCGATTAAGATCGCAATAAAGCGCTCCATCGACCCAAATGGTGCTCGGTGAATCATCACAGGTCTATGCAAGTTGTCGTCTGAACCTTTGTAGGTCAAATCAAAACGCTCTGGCAAATTATAATCTACCTGAATTGTCCCCAATTGCCATTGTCTGCCAAGGGCGTCCTTGACCATAAAATCCAATTTTGGACCATAAAATGCCGCTTCGCCATAAGCCACGACCGTTTTCAACCCCTTGTCGGCAGCGGCATTGATAATCGCACTTTCTGCTTTTTCCCAATTTGCATCGCTACCTATATATTTATCTCTGTTTTCTTGATCTCGTAATGAAATTTGAGCCGTAAAATTCTCAAACCCTAACGAACTAAACACATATAATACCAAATCAATTACATTCTTAAACTCTTGATCCAACTGCTCTGGCGTACAAAAAATATGCGCATCATCCTGCGTAAATCCTCGCACACGAGTCAAACCGTGCAACTCGCCACTTTGCTCATACCTATATACAGTTCCAAATTCAGCATAACGCTTGGGCAAATCTTTATAAGACCAAGGCTTTACATTATAAATCTCACAATGATGCGGACAATTCATGGGCTTCAACAAAAATTCCTCGCCCTCGGCAGGCGTATGAATCGGCTGAAAACTGTCGGCGCCATACTTGGCATAATGACCCGAAGTTACATACAATTCTTTCTGCCCAATATGCGGTGTAACCACCTGCTCATATCCCGCTTTTTTTTGCGCCTTTTTCAAAAATTGCTCCAACCGATCTCGCAATGCGGCTCCTTTCGGTAGCCACAATGGCAAGCCCTGACCCACTTTTTGTGAAAAAGCAAACAACTCTAGCTCCTTGCCCAACTTTCTATGATCGCGCCTTTT
>JAYTNQ010000446.1:0-2572 GCA_043748255.1 Bacteroidota bacterium | reverse complement strand
ATATGCGATTTTGAATGAATTTTTAGAACGATTAAAAACAATTACTTTGGTTTCTGTTGTGGATAACGAGCCTTATAAAACTGCAAAAAAATGTTTTTCTGGTTTTGATGAAAAAGAACAAAGTCATTATAAATTAGTAGCAAGTTTTGCGGTTAATTTTCTTCTTGATATTGAACCACGTTTAGGAAACGGAATTAATGAAACTGATATTTTGCAACTAGAAATTGTTTCAGATAAAATGGGACAAAGTGGCGATGTTCGTGATGTTTTAGCAATTCGCTCTGTACAGAAATGGGAAATTGGTATTTCTGCAAAGAATAATCATCGTGCCGTTAAACATTCTCGTTTGTCAAACGATATTGATTTTGGTTTAAAATGGTTAAACGTTCCTTGTTCTATTGGTTATTTCGAAGAAATAAAACCAATTTTTGATAATTTGGCGAAGTTGAGAACTGCAAGTAAATCAACTCAAAAATGGGATACTTTAGGCGATTATCATTCGTCAGTTTATGTTCCTGTTTTAGATGCTTTTAAAAAAGAACTATTAAGTTTAGATGCAAACAATATTGGAGTTGTTGCCGAAAGATTAATTGAGTATTTAATAGGTCGGCAAGATTTTTACAAAATTATTAAAGGGAAAAATAAAGTTGAAATTCAAGCATATAATTTGCACGGAACTCTAAATTTACCTTTTGAAAATGTAAAACCCAAAGCCAAAATTCAGAAATTGAAATTACCAAACAGATTAATTGAAGTTGTTTATCAAGAAAATTCAAAAACTACGCTTTTAGTTACTTTGAATGAAGGTTGGCAAATTTCTTTCAGAATTCACAACGCAAGTTCACGAATTGAACCTTCACTAAAATTCGATATTAATTTGGTTTCTGCTCCACATTCACTTTTTTCAAATCAGTTATTTATTGGATAAAGATAAATTTTTGTTTAAAATAAAACTAAATTATCAATTAAATATCTCATTCTACTCCCCTTTCCACCAGCCGTTTTAGCAACATCCTCAAACATAACAAGCATTTTAATAATCTTTTTAAAACCCTATTCTATCCCAATTCTGCTTCTTTATTAGCCAATTGACCACAAGCTGCATCAATATCTTTGCCTCGACTATTGCGCACTTTTGCCACAATACCGTTGGCTTCGAGAGCTTTGATATAGGCTTTTATAGCAGATTCATCTGCCTGCTGAAACACCCCATCATCAATAGGATTATACTCGATCAAGTTGACTTTGCAGGGCACATATTTACAAAATTTGACCAAGGCATCAATCGCTGCTTTATTGTCATTAATACCCTTCCAAACTACATATTCATAAGTGATTTTGCTTTTGGTTTTGGCATACCAATATTCCAAACTTTCGCGCAATTCTAGGAGCGGAAAGTTTTTTGAAAACGGCATAATCTCTGCCCGAACCTCGTCTATAGCCGAGTGCAACGAAACGGCAAGTTTAAACTTCACCTCATCATCAGCCAGTTTTTTGATCATTTTGGGCACGCCCGAAGTAGAAACCGTAATGCGCTTTGCAGACATTCCTAATCCTTCTAAAGATGTGATAAGCTCAATAGCCTTCAAGACATTGTTATAATTCATGAGCGGCTCGCCCATTCCCATAAAAACGATGTTAGAAAGCGGACGGTTATAATAAAGGCGGCTCTCCTTGTCGATCGCAACCACCTGATCAAAAATCTCGTCGGGATTCAGGTTGCGCATCCTTTTTAACTTTGCCGTAGCACAAAAATTACAATCCAAACTACAACCCACCTGACTCGAAACACAAGCCGTAGTGCGGGTTTTTGTGGGTATCAACACACTTTCTACAACCAATCCATCATGCAATCGAACCGCATTTTTAACCGTGCCATCTGCACTGCGCTGCATCAAATCTACTTTGATATGGTTGATTTCAAAATGGTTTTCGAGCATCTCACGAGTCGATTTAGACAAATTGGTCATGTCTTCAAAGCGGTGCGCACCTTTGCTCCAAAGCCATTCATAAACCTGATTGCCCCGAAAAGCTTGATTGTTATTGTCCACAAAAAACGCTCTCAATTGCTCTTTATTGAGCGAGCGAATGTCTTTTTTTTCGGTTTCCATGCTGCAAATTTAAGACAAAATGTAGTTTTTTTGTTTCAAATCCATATTAGTTTGAACAAAAACAGGATTTTTGTCTAAATTTGCAAGCCAAAAACAACCTCAAAATGCACTTTTTGTCACAAGAATTAGAAGATTATGTAGCCCAACATTCACAAGATGAACCAGCATTATTAGCACAATTATACAAAGAAACCTACCAAAAAGTTTTGCTCCCACGCATGCTCAGTGGGCATTTTCAAGGGCGCGTTCTAAGTATGCTGTCAAAATTAGTACGCCCCATTCAAATTTTAGAAATTGGCACCTTCACAGGCTATTCGGCACTTTGTCTCTGCGAAGGATTGCAGCAAAATGGGCAATTGCACACCATCGATATCAAAGAAGAGCTTGTCGATTTTCAACGAAAATATTTTGATAAATCAAAATTTGGCCCACAGATTTTTCAATATTTAGGCAACGCCATC
>JAYTNQ010000445.1:0-2576 GCA_043748255.1 Bacteroidota bacterium | reverse complement strand
TTTATTTGATAGGTAGCAGATCCATTTTGATCCAAATTTACCAATACTTGACCTGTTTCTAATGTTTTATCAACCTGAAGATATTGGCTCGAAACATTATTTTCGTTCATAAAAGACATAATTTCTAAACCCAAATCATCCTGACCAATTTTACTAATGATATCGGTTTTAATTCCCAAAGAAGCCAACCGCAACGCCACATTTAGCGGTGCACCACCAATTTTGGTGTGGTTTGGAAAAACATCAAATAGCACTTCGCCAAAGCAGACTATGTGTGGCATATTATTGTGGTTTATGTGTTAATTGTTCGCTCAGTTTTTCTAAAGTAATTCCTTTTGTTTCTGGCATAAAAAAGTGAACCCAAATGAGTTGAAAAACCATCATGACAGCAAAAGTTAAAAACATATTTGCGGCACCAACATGGGCTATTATCAAGGGAACCAAAGACGGAATTATCGCCGCAAAAACCCAGTGCGTAGAGCAGCCAAATGCCTGTCCCGAAGCACGCAAATGATTGGGGAAAATTTCTGAAATAAAAACCCAAATCACTGCTCCCTGTCCAATAGCGTGTGAGGCAATAAAAAGGAATAAAAAACCGGGTACTGCCATGCCTTTCCATTCAAAAAAGAATGCCATTGACACCATCGACAACGATATGATATAACCAATAGAACCAATATACATCAATGATTTTCGCCCCAATCTATCTATCAAAAACACGCCCAAAATGGTAAAAATCAAATTCGCAAAACCTATCCCGATACTACTTAATAAGGCCGTTTTTTCGCCCAAACCAGCCAATTCAAAAATGCGAGGAGCATAGTACAAAAACGCATTTATGCCAGAAAACTGATTGAAAAAAGCAAGAAAAAATGCCAAAAGCAATGGTGTACGGTATTTTTTGTCAAAAATGGTTTCGGAGGTTGCAAGTTTTGAAAGATTGGTAAGTTTTACAAAATCTTCAAAGTCATCGGTAGGATTGATGGTTTTAAAACATATTTCGGCTTGTTCCAATTTTGATTTTGAAAGCAACCATCTTGGACTTTCTATGATAAAAAATGCTAAAACCGAATATATAATAGCCGGAACAAACAAAATTCCCATCATCCAACGCCAAGAATTTTCGCCAAAATCATGGAAACAATAATTTGAGAAAAAAGCAATCAAAATTCCAAATACAATGTTGAATTGATATAATGCTACCAAAAAACCACGTTTTGAAGCAGGCGCAATTTCTGAAATATAGGTTGGTGCAGCAACAGTGGATGCCCCTATAGCAATGCCTCCCAAAAATCTAAAAAAAGCAAATGTATAGGGATCATTGGCAAAAGCGGTGCCGAGGGCAGATACCGAAAATAATATTCCGATGGCAATCAAAGTTTTTTTGCGCCCAAAAGCATCAAGTGGTTTTCCGCCAAAAATAGCGCCAAGAACGGTACCCCAAAGTGCCATTCCCATCACAACAGCGCCATGAAAAGCGTCGGTAGTGTGCCATAGCAGTTGCAGTTTTTTGTCGGCACCAGAAATAACAACGGTATCAAAACCAAAAAGAAATCCAGCTAATGCCGAAATTATAGACCAAAGAATAATTTTTTTGTTCATAAATATTTGAATTTAATGGCTACCAAATTGAATGTATAGCGCTGATTTTAAAATGATTTATTTGCTTTTGATTTGAAAAAATAGTTAGCGTTGAAAATGGTTTATTCGGAAATATTTGTTCTGTAAAACTATATTCGCCATCATTCAAAAACAATTCTATTGAGGACCAATCCAATATAATTTGAAATTGGAGTTTGTTTGAACTGATTCTTTTTAGAAATGTTTGATGCTTCAATTTGCCAAAATTTGATTCAAAATCAACCAAGCCCGAATGGGTTCTATCAATCGAAAAACGATTTTGTTTTGACTCATAATTTAAAATTAAAGAATCTTGGGCTACATTCGTAAAAACCAATTTTAGATCTTTATTAGCTGCATCAAATGAAATTTCAGATTGATTAAAATTCGGATATTTGATAATCGCTTTTTGGTTAATCTGAAATTTTTCTTTGTAAAAAACAATCTGTTCTTGATTTTTAAAAATTTGGATTACCTTATTTTTTAAAACAAATTCAGTATTGCTTTTTGTTAAAATCAGCTCACGAGGCAAAGTCATTGCGCTTCGCCATGTTTTAGTTGGTGTTTTCATGGCATATTGCCAATTGCTCATCCAACCCATAAAAATACGCCGACCATTTGGTTCATTATTAAAGGTTGAACCGGCATAATTATCAGTTCCAAAATCGATCCACTTTGTAGTTTCCTGATTGGTCTTGAAAGTTTTTCCATCAAAATCACCAACAAAATATTGTGTTCCAGACCCTCCTTTTGGTGCGCCTGGATTAACACTCACCATCAAAACCCATTTTTTTTGGGCCGTTTTTTCTATTTCAATTTCAAACAAATCTGGACATTCCCAAACGCCACCGTGAGCTCCATTTTGTTTTCCAAATTCGCTTTCAAAATGCCAAGCTATCAAATTTTTGGAACTAAATATTTGAACACAATCACCGGCTACTAAAACCAAATTCCAT
>JAYTNQ010000444.1:0-2598 GCA_043748255.1 Bacteroidota bacterium | reverse complement strand
AAGTTTATAAAATTCCAAAAGATATATTGTATGTATCTGTATTTGAAGGAAATGCGTCAGAAAATGTGCCTTTTGATCAAGAAGCATGGGATATTTGGGCAACATTGATCGATGAAGATCGGATTATTTTGGGTAACAAAAAAGATAATTTTTGGGAAATGGGAGATCAAGGACCTTGCGGGCCGTGCTCTGAAATACATGTGGATATTCGATCAGACGAAGAAAAAAAATTGGTTTCTGGCAAAAGTTTGGTCAATAATGATCATCCGCAAGTGGTTGAAATATGGAACAATGTTTTCATGGAATTTAATCGAAAAGCAGATGGCTCACTCGAAAAATTACCCGCACAACACGTTGATACCGGAATGGGTTTTGAACGACTTTGTATGGCGTTGCAAGGTGTAAAATCAAATTATGATACAGATGTTTTTATGCCAATTATTGCTCAGATCGAAAAAATTACACACGCAAAATATACAATCAAAGCCAATAATGAAGCCGAAGAAAAAATTAATATTGCCATTCGGGTTATTGCAGACCACGTTCGAGCGGTTGCGTTTGCCATTGCCGATGGACAATTACCCTCAAACACGGGCGCAGGCTATGTAATTCGTAGAATTTTGAGACGTGCTATTCGATATGGATTCACTTTTTTGAACACCAAAGAGGCGTTTATATACCAATTGGTTGATACTTTGAGCCATCAAATGGGAGGTTCGTTTCCAGAGATTATTGCACAAAAGGGCTTGGTGATGAATGTGATTAAGGAAGAAGAAAATTCGTTTTTGAGAACATTAGATCAAGGGCTTCAACTGCTCGAAAATATCATTAAAACTTCCCAAAACAATGTTGTTTCTGGTCAAAAAGCTTTTGAATTGTATGACACTTTTGGATTTCCAATAGATTTAACGGCTTTGATCTTGCGAGAACGTGGTCTTGAATTGAACGAAACCGAGTTTGAGACGGCGATGAAGGAACAAAAAAATCGCTCTCGGGCTGCGTCTGAAATGAGCACCGACGATTGGACAATTTTGGTACCTGGAAACACTGAGATTTTTGTAGGTTATGACCATTTGGAGCATGATGTGCAAATAACAAGATTTCGTAAAATTGATTCCAAAAAAGACGGTGTATTGTTTCAAATTGTGCTTTCGGCAACCCCATTTTATCCTGAAGGAGGTGGGCAGGTTGGCGACAAAGGTTGGCTTTATTCGGCAAACGAATCTATCGAAATTTTGGACACTAAAAAAGAAAATAATTTGATTTTGCATTTTGCAAAAAAAATGCCCGTGAATATAGAAGCTACTTTTGTTGCCAAAATAGACACTAATTTGCGCAGCCTTTCGGCAAAAAACCACTCAGCAACCCACTTGATGCACTTGGCTTTGCGCCAAATTTTGGGTACGCATGTCGAACAAAAAGGCAGTTTGGTAAACCCAAATTATTTGCGATTTGATTTTTCTCATTTTGCAAAAGTTACAGACGAGCAACTTATTGCCATCGAAAATGCTGTCAATGCTCAAATTATGGCTCAGTTGCCACTGATAGAGCGACGCAATATTCCGTTTGCGCAGGCGGTATCCGAGGGAGCCATGGCATTATTTGGAGAAAAATATGGTGATCATGTTAGGGCGATCAAATTTGGCGAAAGTATGGAGCTGTGTGGTGGAATCCATGTTGCAAATAGTGCGGAAATATGGCATTTCAAAATCGTAGCAGAAGGTGCAGTTGCAGCCGGAATTAGGCGTATTGAAGCCATAACAGGCGAAGCCATAAAAGCACATTTTGCACTTCAGGAAAATACACTTGATGCGGTTAAAATTGCTTTGAAAAACCCGCAAGACGTGCTAAAAGCCTTGGGAGCCGTACAGGATGAAAATGCTAAATTAAAATTGCAAATCGAAAGTTTCAGACATGAAAAAGTGAAGCAATTGAAAGAAAAACTGCTTTTAGAAATTGAAATTTTTAATGGCACCGCCTTTTTGGCAAAACAAGTTGATATTGATGTTGCAGCGGCCAAAGATTTAGCTTATGCTCTTGGAAAAGATTTTACAAATTTGTTTTTGGTTTTTGCCACCGTTGAAGACCAAAAACCGATGTTAAGTTGCTATATTTCTAAAGAATTAGTCGCAAAATCTGGGTTGAATGCCGGAAACGTTGTTCGAGAATTGGGAAAATTTATTGATGGCGGCGGCGGCGGGCAACCCTTTTTTGCCACTGCTGGCGGCAAAAATAGTAATGGTATTGAAGCTGCACTTGCAAAAGCAATTGAACTCATTTAAAACTTTTGTTTAAACTTTTAAATTATTGATTATAATAAAGTTACGGAAAAAAATTTGGTGCTTAAACACTTGTGTTTGGTTTGAAAACTATCTTTAAAAAAGAAAGTATGCAAAATTATATTTTTAGATTTAGATTCCAACTTTTATTAATTTTGTTGGGTTTTATTTGGATTTTATTTTTAAACGAATGTTTACAAATAAGCCAACAAAATATAATTTTTAATGATTCTGAAAATTATAAGGAGGCGGCTCATTTGTTGTACTATCATTTTAAATCGCATTATTTTCGTCCGCTTGGTATGGCTATGATTTCAGG
>JAYTNQ010000443.1:0-2621 GCA_043748255.1 Bacteroidota bacterium | reverse complement strand
TTTATTTGGGTGTTTTCGTTATAATATACGAGTTTGTCGCTTTTTTGGTTTGAGGCGGCTGCGGTACTCGAAAAGCTGTTGAGCAAGCCGTCTATTTGTGCAATCACTTCTTGGTTTTTGTTGAGTTTAAAAAGGATGTTGTCGATATAGGTTTTGCGCATTTTTTCGTAATATTCGCTTTGGTTTAGATAGTTCATGATTGGGTCTATCAGGTTTTCGTTGGATGCAAAGCCTTTGGTGGCTATATGAATCAAATGTTGTGCATAGTTTTTGCTGGTAAGTTCGTCTTTGATTACTTTTTTGATATCGCCATCTTCAGACAATAGTTTGACCAATTCAAAGTTTTGTGAGTTTTGAGCATTGTCAACAGAGTTGGTTTTATTGCTTACAAAGGTATAAATATCTATAACGGGTTCGATTTCAATGAGGGCAAGCTTTTTTGGTTGTTTGATGCCTATTGATTTCAAAAAAATGGTGTCGTCTTCTTTGATTTTTGAGTTGAGCAAATCAATTTTTCCATATAAATATTCGACCGAACCAAAATTTGGTGTTACGATAATGGTATGGTCATAACTTTTGGAAGATGAGTCTAATAAAACGCCAATTGCAACGCCTGAAACAAGCAGCGTGGCTAAAATTATTTTATTTTTTTTGACATATAAAATGCTGTTATAAAAACGGGTTGCTATTGTGTCAAAAAAGCTGCTAATTTTTTTGGTAATCAAACTCAAATCAATTTCTTGATCGTCTAATGGTTTTGGAGAATTGGTAGTCATTGGTGTTAGTTAATGTTAAAAATTTGTTCTAATATTTTGATCGTAATGAGATATGTTGGTTTTACACCTGTTGTTCCCAATCCGCCGGAGGCCAGTGTGCTGCCGGTTTCGAGAGGGTTGTCTGAGGCATAATAGGCATAGCGTACTTTGACGTTTGGGTTGATGCTTTTTCTGATTTTTGAGGCAGATTGTATTGCTTTTTGATAATAGGCGCCTTCCATTTCGAGCCCAATAACGCCCCAGGTTGAATCGTGAAAAAACTTTAATAGATCTTTGTTTTGCAATGAGGTGCCAAGCACGGTTATCATTGCTCCCGAAAAAACGGCAATATCGTTTCCTTCCAACATGCTGGCTGTCAATTCGTTGTGAAAAGGGTAGTTGTCTCCTGTGCCTTCATTGATGTGTGCCGTTGGAATCATAATATCGCCTTTGCCGCCCTCTAGAATACCGGCTTTGCCCATGATAGATACCGAGGCGACGTCTAAAAGTGTTTTTTTGGTTTTGGTTTCTTGAAAGGGTTTCAAAAGTTCGTCGATGGTTTCATAAGCTTGCTCTCCAAAGGCATAATCCATCACAATAAGTACGGGTTTGTGGCTGTCTTGCGACCCTTTTGCGAAAGCGGTTTTTTTGAAATCCATTTTTTCGGTGTCAAAAATCTGAACGTCAATATTGGTTCCCGAGCTGTCTGGAAGGGATATCATGCCTTGCTGTGTGGCAAAATCCTCTACTTTTTGACGCAATTCATGTGCGCCTTGTTTGCTTAATTCTTCAAAAATAAAAAAGGGTGATTGGTCTTTAAACTTGCTTTTGAGAACGGTTGTCGCAAATAGCGAGTTCATCACCGAGTGCATATTGGCGCTAATAATGTGTATAGGCCGGTGCAACAAATTGTTTTTTTTGAGCACTTCTTTGATGTTATTGGCCCAAATTTCGCCATGAATATGATGACCTAATCGCTCTCGCAAAATGGGGCTAAAAGTGATTGTTCGTTTGTTGTTGTTCAAAACCTCGTCTAATGCAAGTTGTCCTAACCAATATATAATGTGCAAAAATCGGTCTGGCTTGTCTGCTGTGGCAAAGTGGTGATAAACATCTAAAACCTCAGCAAAGGTGCGGCCTAGAATATTGGCGGTGTGCGAAATAGCAATCTCTTTGTCGATAAGGTTGAGTTTTTTGTTGGTCAAAACTGTTTTTTCGAGTTTTTCCCAATCGCGCGACAATTTGCCCTCATCGTCAATCAAGATGCGGTTTTTTATTTTGTGTGATTCGATAAAAATAAATGTCAAGTGGGTCAAAATATCATAAATATCTGAACGGCCACGGGTGATTTCTACATTCATTTGCTCGCTGTCTATGCGGTAGCAATTTCTTTTTCGCTTGGGCGGAATAATGGCTTTAAAATGTGATTTTGAATAGCCTTCGTCTGAAGTCAAATTGATAAACCGACACTCCTCGATGCCCACAGGCAGACGTTCTATAACGTATAATAGCCCCGAAAGCTCAACTTTTTCTTCGGCAATAGTGCCATAAATTTCGGGTCTTAATGACAACAATGCTTCGCGCAAAGTTTCGCCAGAAACCCCCATTGGCTTATAAAAACCCCTGTTAAAAAGGTGTCTAATAGTGATATACAATCGCTCGATAGCTGCCGAGGATTCTTGCGCCCGTGAGCGCGAAATGTTTTTAATTTCTTTCATTAAAAGTCTTTTTCTAAAAAACAAAGATACCACTTTTTTTTAAAAAAGGGTTTTGCTCGTTTTTTCAATTTACAATTAGACAAAGTATCGTTTGACACTTCAAACAGTTTTGAAACCAAAAACGTTTTTTTTGGTATTAAAGTATAAA
>JAYTNQ010000442.1:0-2621 GCA_043748255.1 Bacteroidota bacterium | reverse complement strand
CATAACCCACTTGCACCACTACTTCGGCAAGCTCGTTGCTCATCTCCTCCAAATTTATAACCACCGTGGTTTGAGCACTGAACTCCAAAACAAAGTTTTTGTAACCCACAAAACTGAACACAATTTTTTGATTCTTGAGCACTTTATCCAACCTGAATTTCCCGTCAAAATCTGTTGAAATGCCACTTTTTGCACCTTGAACAACCACATTAACACCCGGCAAAGGTGCTTTGGTTTTTTTGTCCAAAACAACACCGCTTAAAGTGCTCTGACATAGAGCACTAAAAGGGAGTAGCAGCAATAAAAATAACAACTTTTTGTAAATTGTTCTCATACTTTTTTTTTAATTAAAATGTAATTTAATGCTTGTAATTTTACTTCGAGTGCTAAAAATAGCCTTTTTTATTTACATAAAAAAAAACAACCCCAAATAAACCATACGAAAACGTTTTCGTGTTGACAACTTTTGCAAAATTAGCCCAAAAAACACCGCTAAATTGTGATTATCAAGAATTTTAATTACTTTTATAAAAAAAAAGCATGAAACGAAAAGTTACCCTAAAACAAATCGCCCGCGAATTAGATGTTTCTATTTCCACCGTTTCAAAATCGCTCAAAGATTCACACGAAATTAGCGAAGACATGCGCCAAAAAGTCCAAGCTTTTGCAAAACTATACAACTACAGACCCAACAATATAGCCATAAGTCTAAAAAACAGACGAACCAAAACAATCGGCATCATTATACCCGAAATAGTTCACCACTTTTTTGCAACGGTCATCAGCGGTATCGAGCAAGTAGCCAACCAAAACGGCTATACGGTAATCGTGTGCCTCTCCAACGAATCCTTTGACAAAGAAGTCATTAACATGGAAATGCTCGCCAACGGCAGCATCGACGGCTTCATTATATCCCTTGCCAAAGAAACACAATACAAAGCAGATTTTCACCACATCAACGAAGTCATCAACCAAGGAATGCCCGTAGTGATGTTTGACCGAATCACCAACGAAGTCCTTTGCGACAAAGTCATCATCGACGACAAACTCGCCGCCTATGAAGCTGTGCAACACCTCATCAATTTGGGCAAGAAAAAAATCGCCCTCGTGACCACCGTCGATTACGTTAGCGTAGGCAAATTGCGCACAGACGGATACACCAAAGCCTTGTTAGACAACGAATTAACGTTTAACGAAAAATTGATTATCAAAATCGAAAACATGGACACCTTTGCCGAAAAAATTACACAACTTATCACCAACAAAGCCATAGACGCAGTGCTTGCCGTAAACGAACTCTTTGCTGTAACCATCATCAAAATGGCAAACAAATTAGGCCTAAATGTTCCCAAAGACCTATCGGTAATCGCCTTTACAGACGGCATAATTTCACAATACTCTACACCAACAATCACAACCGTAAGCCAAAACGGTATCAAAATGGGCGAAAAAGCCGCCAAAATGCTCATAGACCGCATCCAAAACCAAGACTTTGACGACAACGAAGAACACGAAGAACACTATCGAACCGAAGTCATCGAAACCAACTTGATCATTCGAGAATCAACCCAATAAACAAAATTATTTCTTTTTTTTGGCGCACAACACCCGATCCAGCACACTACCCGTCCCGCTGCACGCTAAATCTTTTGTTTTTTTCCGAAAAAGAAAAAAACAAAAGGATACCGCTACATCGGGGCGAAATTAGACCTATTGTAAACCTCAAATCTCAAAAAACCAAAGTCAAAAACAAGAATTTTGTAAATAATTTTGCTAACCAATACAAATTCTAAAAAATTTCTTAATTTAGCACCCAAAACATCAAAACTTGTAATTTTACTTCGAACTAAAATAAAGTTTTGATAAGCAACGCGCTTATCGTACCAAACAAAAAAAAACGATAATGGAAAAGCGTAAATTAAGTTTTTGGCAAATCTGGAACATGAGTTTTGGGTTTATGGGCATTCAAATGGGCTTTGCACTGCAAAACTCAAACATGAGTAGAATTTTTCAAACCCTCGGAGCAAATATCGACGACATCCCAATTTTGTGGGTCGCAGCACCAATGACAGGCTTGATTATTCAACCCATAATTGGCTATTTTTCAGACCGAACCTGGAACAAATTAGGTCGCAGAAAACCCTATTTTCTCGCAGGAGCAATATTGGCATCCGCATCTTTATTCATAATCCCAAACTCGCCAGCACTCTGGTTTGCCGCAGGATTGCTATGGATCATGGATTCCTCATTCAACGTTTCAATGGAACCATTTCGTGCCTTTGTAGCCGATAATCTATCAGAAAAACAACGCACAATGGGATTTGCGATGCAAAGCTTTTTTATAGGAATAGGATCCTATATCGCCTCCAAATTACCCTTAATGCTCACCTACATAGGTGTTCAAAACACTGCCCCACTTGGCATTATTCCAGACTCCGTCAAATACTCCTTCTATATAGGTAGCGCAGCACTTTTTATAACCATTTTTTGGACCATTTTTACCTCCAAAGAATATTCGCCACAAGAACTCGCCTCCTTTGAATCCTCAGAAAAAGAAGTGTATAGCGAAGAGCAACAAACCAATGAATGGCATATTGCAAAAGGCAATTCACAACTCAAAA
>JAYTNQ010000441.1:0-7128 GCA_043748255.1 Bacteroidota bacterium | reverse complement strand
TGTCTTTGTTTAAAT
The DNA here is from genome assembly GCA_043748255.1 of Bacteroidota bacterium. Taxonomy (GTDB): domain Bacteria; phylum Bacteroidota; class Bacteroidia; order Flavobacteriales; family Flavobacteriaceae; genus Flavobacterium. Next base: position 7,113 of record JAYTNQ010000441.1, on the reverse strand, counting down.
CTAGGATTCTTTTTGTTTATTACATATAATCTGCCTTTTCTCCGTACAATCTTGCACTCGGCACTTCTTTTTTTAACTGATGCTCTAACTTTCATTTTTAATTGCTTTATGCTTTAAGTTTTTGCTTTTGGCGACAAACAACGTTGTTTATTGCTTTTGGCATTTACGTATTGCCTATTTAATATCTATAAGTAATTCTCGCTTTTGACAGATCATAAGGGCTCATTTCAAGTTTCACTTTATCACCTGGTAATAATTTGATATAATGCATTCTCATTTTTCCTGAAATGTGTGCAATCACAATGTGTCCATTTTCTAATTCCACACGAAACATAGCATTCGATAATGCTTCGATGATAGAGCCGTCTTGTTCTATTGCTGATTGTTTTGCCATAAGTTAAGCTACTGCTTTTCTATTTTTTCCTGTTTTCATCAAACCATCATAGTGTTGGTTTAACAAATAAGAATTGATTTGTTGAATGGTATCTATTGCTACTCCAACCATGATGATTAATGATGTTCCTCCAAAAAACATAGCCCATGATTGTTGTACTCCAAGAAGGTTAACAACGATCGCAGGGAATATTGCGATAAGAACAAGAAATAATGAACCTGGAAATGTAATCAAAGACATAATTTTGTCTAGATAGTCTGCAGTTTCGTTTCCGGGTAGAATCCCTGGAATGAAGCCACCACTTCTTTTTAAATCATCAGACATTTTATTTGTTGGAACGGTGATAGCGGTATAAAAATAGGTGAATATGATAATCAACAATCCAAAGACAAAGCAATACCAAAATCCAAAAATATTTGTAAATGCGCCTGCAATAGATTGAGATATGTCAGATTTTGACAATCCAGCAACAGCAGCAGGTATAAACATAATGGCTTGTGCAAAAATGATTGGCATCACGCCAGAGGCATTTAGTTTCAATGGGATCCATTGTCTATTTTCGCCCATCATGTCTTGTTCCAAATCGCCAGATGATGTTCTACGAGCATATTGAACTGGTATTCTACGCACTGCCATTACTAACAATACACAGGATATAATCACTAATAACCATATAATAATTTCGATTACCAATAACATTGGTCCACCGTTATTGTTGGTTACTCTTGCCACAAATTCTTGAATGAATGCTTGTGGTAGTCTGGCTAAAATCCCAACCATTATCAATAATGAAATTCCGTTACCAATACCTTTATCCGTGATTTTTTCACCCAACCACATTGCAAAAATTGTACCAGTTACCAAAATCACAACCGAGGAGAATAAAAATTCAAATGAGTTGAATCCTAATAAAAATGCGGTGTTTGGTAGGGTTCTGTATAAGTTGTAGATATAGCCTGGCCCTTGAACCAAGGTTATGGCTATAGTCAACCAACGGGTGATTTGGTTGATTTTTTTTCTACCACTTTCGCCATCACTTTGTAATTTTTGCAAGTAAGGAACAGCTATACCCATCAACTGCACCACAATCGAGGCAGAAATGTATGGCATGATTCCTAATGCAAAGATGGAAGCTTTTGAGAATGCGCCGCCTGTAAACATGTCCAAAATAGATCCGATACCATTTTTGGTTTGACCTGAAAGAGAGTTTAATTGCGTTGCGTCAATACCTGGAAGTGTGACATGCGCACCAAAACGATATACCAAAAGGATTCCTAAAGTGATTAAGATTCTGTTTTTCAGTTCTTCGATTTTCCAAACACTGGCTATTGATTCTATAAATTTCTTCATTTTACAGAGCTATTATAAAGTTACTGCTTGTCCTCCAGCTGCTTCGATAGCTGCTTTTGCGGTTGCGGTAAATTTGTGAGCGGTTACAGTTAATTTTGCGGTTAATTTTCCGCGACCTAATATTTTAACGGTTTCGTTTTTTGTAGCCAATCTATTTGCTACATAATCGATCATAGAAATATCATTTGATATACTACCTGCATCAACCATTGATTGAAGGGTATCAAGATTTACACCTTGATATTCTTTACGATTGATATTGGTAAAACCAAATTTAGGCACACGTCTTTGAAGTGGCATTTGCCCACCTTCAAAACCAATTTTTTTGGAGTAGCCTGAGCGTGATTTTGCACCTTTATGACCTCTTGAGGCTGTGCCACCTTTGCCTGAACCTTCTCCTCTACCCAATCTTTTGTTTTGATTGTGTGTAGATCCTTCGGCGGGTTTTAAGTTACTTAAATTCATAACGTATATGTTATTTAGTTTCGACAGAAACTAAGTGTTTAACTTTGTTTATCATTCCAAGGATTGCAGGGTTTGAATCATGCTCTACAACTTGTCCCATTTTGCGAAGACCTAAAGCCTCCAAACCTCTTTTTTGGGTAAGTGGGCAATTGATTTTACTTCGAACTTGTTTTACTAATAATTTAGCCATAATTTCCTTGATTTATCCTTTAAAAACTTTCTCTAAAGAAACACCTCTTTGTTTTGCAACAGTAAGTGCGCTTCTCATTTGAAGTAAAGCATCAAAAGTTGCTTTAACTACGTTGTGTGGGTTTGATGATCCTTGTGATTTTGACAATACGTCATGGATACCAACTGATTCGAGTACAGAACGAACTGCACCACCAGCAATAACTCCAGTACCATGCGAGGCAGGAATCAAAAATACCCGCGCTCCACCAAATTTACCTTTTTGTTCATGCGGTACTGATTGACCGTTCAAAGGAATTCTTACCAAATTTTTCTTGGCATCTTCAACTGCTTTTGCAATTGCTTCAGACACATCTTTTGATTTTCCTAATCCGTGACCCACCACACCGTTTTCGTCACCCACAACAACAATTGCAGAAAAGCCAAATGCTCTACCTCCTTTTGTTACTTTGGTTACACGATTTACACTTACCAAACGATCTTTCAATTCAAGACCACTTGGTTTTACTAACGCTACATTCTTGTATTTATTAGACATAATAATTAGAATTTTAGTCCGGCTGCTCTCGCGCCATCTGCTAATGATTGAATACGACCGTGATACAAATAACCGCCTCTATCAAAGGTTACTGCTTCAAAACCGGCTTTTAATGCTTTTTCGGCAACGAGTTTTCCAACTGCATTGGCTATTTCAACATTAGTACCTTTACCTACTTCTTTTTCTCGTGAAGACGCTGCTACCAAAGTTTTTCCGTTTACATCGTCGATGAGTTGGGCATAAATCTCTTTGTTGCTTCTAAATACAGAAAGTCTTGGTTTGGCGGCAGATCCGCTTACAATTTTTCTAATTCTGAATTTGATACGTTGTCTTCTATCAGATTTTGTTAATGACATATTGATATATTTTAAGCTGATTTACCTGCTTTTCTTCTTAATACTTCGCCTACAAATTTGACACCTTTTCCTTTGTATGGTTCTGGTTTGCGGAATCCTCTGATTTTTGCAGCTACCTGACCTAAAAGTTGTTTGTCAAATGATGTAAGTTTTACGATTGGGTTTTTTCCTTTTTCTGATATTGTTTCAACAACTACTTCTGGAGCAACTTCTAAAACAATATTGTGAGAAAATCCAAGGGCTAAATCCAATTTTTGACCTTGATTTGAAGCTCTATAACCAACTCCAACCAATTCTAAAGATTTTGTAAATCCTTCGTTTACACCAATAATCATATTATTGATTAGAGAACGATACAAACCGTGTTTTGCTCTTTGGTCTTTGTGATCTGATGATCTATCAACCTGAACTTGACCGTCTTCAACTGTTACAGTTACATCTGAATATTCCTGTGTAAGTTGACCATTTTTTCCTTTTACTGTAATGATTCCATCAGCAACCTGAACGGTTACACCTACTGGAATGACTACTGGATTTTTACCTATTCTTGACATCTTATCGTCTTTTTATTAGTATACGTAACAAATTACTTCGCCACCAACATTTAATTGTTTTGCTTGTTTTCCAGTCATCAAACCTTTTGAAGTTGAAACAATTGCAATTCCTAATCCGTTAAGGATACGGGGAATGTTAGCGGAACCGGCATACTTTCGCAAACCTGGTTTACTAATTCTTTGAATATCTTTAATTACAGACTCTTTAGTATCTTTGTCATACTTTAGAGCAATTTTGATAGTGCCTTGAACAGCATTATCTTCAAATTTGTAACTCAAGATATAACCTTGATCAAATAAGATCTTGGTGATTTCTTTTTTTAGATTTGAGGCAGGAATTTGAACAACTTTGTGGTTTGCGGCCACTGCGTTTCTAACTCTTGTCAAATAATCCGCGATTGGATCTGTGTACATATTGATTAAATTGCGATTTTGGTTTTCGATAAAACGATTTCATCGAACCTAAAACCAGTTAAATAATTGATTATTAATTAGTTTTGTTTTATTAAAAAAATAAGTGCAAACTTAGATTAAATAAACATAAAAAACTAATTCTTACCAAGAAGCTTTTTTGATTCCAGGAATCAAACCTTGATTGGCCATTTCTCTAAAAGTTACTCTTGACAGTCCAAATTGTCTCATATAACCTCTTGGTCTTCCGGTTAATTTGCAACGATTGTGCAAACGAACAGGAGAAGCATTTTTTGGTAATTTTTGCAAACCTACGAAATCTCCAGCTTTTAACAAAGCTTTTCTTTTCTCGGCAAATTTTGCTACCGTTTTTTCTCTTTTAACCTCACGGGCTTTCATTGATTCTTTAGCCATGTCTTAATTCTTTTTAAAGGGTAGTCCTAATTCAGCCAATAATGACTTTGCTTCTTTGTCTGTTTTTGCATTGGTAACAAACGAAATATCCATTCCTGAAATTTTATTGATTTTGTCAATATCAATTTCCGGAAAAATAATTTGCTCCAAAACACCAAGATTGTAGTTGCCTCTTCCGTCAAAACCTGTGGCTTTGATACCGCTAAAATCTCTTACTCGTGGAAGTGATGAAGTGATGAATCTATCTAAAAATTCATACATTTTTTCGCCACGAAGTGTAACTTTTGCGCCAATTGGCATTCCTTTTCTCAATTTGAACGACGCAACGTCTTTCTTTGAGATCGTAGAAACTGCTTTTTGCCCTGTTATTTTGGTCAATTCATCAACTGCATAGTCGATCAATTTTTTGTCAGATACTGCTGCACCAACTCCTTTACTCAAAACGATTTTTTGCAATTTTGGTACTTGCATAACGTTTTTGTAACCGAATTCTTCTTTAAGAGCAGATATTACTCTGTTCTTATATTCATCTTTAAGTCTAGGTATATAAGCCATTTCTATAATACTTGATTAGATTTTTTTGAAAATCTCACTTTTTTATCTCCTTCAATTCTAATTCCAACTCTTGTAGTTTCCTTTGTTTTAGGGTCTATCAAAGATATGTTAGATATTTGAATTGGAGCTTCTTTCTTAACGATTCCGCCTTGTGGGCTTTTTGCGCTTGGTTTGGTATGTTTAGAAACCATATTTACGGCCTCAACAATTGCCTTGTTTTTTTCACGATCTACTTTTAGAACTTTACCTTCAGATCCTTTATGGTCACCGGCAATTACTCTAACAATATCTCCTGTTCTAATTTTTAGCTTTATCATCTTTTTGTAAATAATTAAAGCACTTCTGGTGCTAATGATACAATTTTCATGAATTGTTTTTCACGAAGTTCTCTTGCTACTGGACCAAAAACACGTGTTCCTCTCATTTCTCCAGCGGCATTTAACAATACGCAAGCGTTATCGTCAAATCTGATGTAAGAACCGTCGGCTCTACGTACTTCTTTTTTGGTTCTAACTACAACTGCAGTTGATACAGCACCTTTTTTAACGCTTCCGTTTGGTGAGGTGTCTTTGATTGAAACTACAATTTTGTCGCCTACAGAGGCATACCTTCTTTTGGTACCTCCTAAAACACGGATAGTTAAAACTTCTTTAGCTCCTGTGTTATCTGCTACTCTTAGTCTTGATTCTTGTTGTACCATAATTATTTAGCTCTTTCAATGATTTCAACTAACCTCCAACATTTGGTTTTACTCAACGGACGTGTTTCGCTAATGCGAACAGTGTCACCAATGTTACAGTCGTTTGTTTCGTCGTGTGCGTGATACTTTTTAGTTTTCAACACGAACTTACCATATAGGGGGTGTTTTACACGTCGCACTTCAGCAACAACAATAGATTTGTCCATTTTGTCTGAAGTTACTGTCCCTATTCTTTCTTTTCTTAAATTTCTTTTTTCTTCCATTTTTCAGCAGAATACAATTATTGTTGCGCTCTTTTGGTTAACTCTGTGGCTAATCTTGCAACTGTTCTTCTTACACTTCTAATTTGAAGTGGGTTTGCAATTGGCGAAACAGCGTGAGCCATTTTTAGGTCGGCATGTGATTTTTTTGTCATGCTTAATGCTTCTTGCAACGCTGCTGCAGAAAGATTATTTATTTCTGATTGTTTCATAATAATTTTTTTATGTAATTTGCTTTGCTTTTGAAATAATCATTGTGACTATATCTTAAATAAGCATTTTACTTTTAACTATGCTTCAAAATCTCTGGCTACGACAAATTTTGTTTTTACGGGTAGCTTTTGTGCGGCTAATCTTAGTGCTTCTTTGGCAACAGATATTGGCACACCACCTACTTCAAACATAATTCTTCCGGGTTTTACAACAGCAGCCCAATATTCTACGGCTCCTTTTCCTTTTCCCATACGTACCTCAAGAGGTTTTTTGGTGATTGGTTTGTCTGGAAATATTTTGATCCACAATTGGCCTTCTCTTTTCATAAAACGAGTGGCAGCGATACGCGCAGCTTCGATTTGTCGTGAGGTCAAGAACATGCCGTCTTCGTGAACAGATTTGATTCCAAACATTCCATTTGAAAGTTCGTGCCCACGTTGTGAGTTTCCTTTCATTTTACCTTTTTGTACCTTTCGGTATTTTGTTCTTTTAGGCTGTAACATTTGTTTTTAGTTTAAAAATTTACTTTCTTTTTCGAGCGTCTGGTTTGGCACCTTTGTTAAAGTTGGATTTGCCTCGTGGAGCATCTCCGCCTTTGCCACCGCCGGTATTGGCTTGTTTTTTGTCCATACCTAATAGTGGTGAAAGATCTCTTTTTCCATAAACTTCGCCTTTCATGATCCATACTTTGATTCCCATTCTACCATAAGTAGT
>JAYTNQ010000440.1:0-7142 GCA_043748255.1 Bacteroidota bacterium | reverse complement strand
TCTGCCACATCGGCACGGTTTGTAGAGCGCAAGTAGCGATCCATCGAGTCGTCATATCCAAATGTTGAAGTGGTTGCCCCTATTTCGGCACCCATATTGCATATTGTTCCTTTTCCGGTGCATGACATTGCGGTTGCGCCTTCGCCAAAATATTCTACAATTGCTCCTGTGCCTCCTTTTACGGTCAAAATTCCGGCGACTTTCAAAATGACATCTTTTGGTGCGGTCCAGCCCGATAATTTTCCGGTAAGTTTGACACCTATAAGTTTAGGGAATTTTAGTTCCCAAGCCATTCCAGACATGACATCTACGGCATCGGCACCGCCAACACCAATAGCAACCATGCCTAGTCCGCCAGCGTTTACGGTATGTGAGTCTGTCCCGATCATCATGCCGCCCGGAAAAGCATAGTTTTCTAGAACTACTTGGTGGATAATCCCGGCTCCTGGTTTCCAAAAACCAATGCCATATTTGTTTGATACAGACGACAAAAAGTCGAAAACTTCATTGCTTTGTGTTTTGGCTCGAGCCAAATCTGTTTTGGCATCTACTTTGGCTTGTATCAAGTGGTCGCAATGCACGGTGGTAGGAACTGCTACTTTGGATTTGCCAGCGTGCATAAACTGCAACAACGCCATTTGTGCGGTGGCATCTTGACAGGCAACACGATCTGGAGCAAAGTCCACATAATCTTTTCCTTTTTCAAAAACTTTGGTTGGATTACCTTCCCAAAGATGGTTGTAAAGAATTTTTTCGGTCAATGTTAATGGGCGACCAACAACTTCGCGGGCTTTGTCAACGCGAGTGGTCATATTTTGGTAAACCTTTTTAATCATTTCAATATCAAAAGCCATAGTTTTTGTTTTTGGTTGTTAGTGCGGGCGAATTTACGAAAACGATATATTATTTAAAAATATTTAGGTGTTTTTATTAAATCACTTCGTTTTATTGCGAATAGTTACTGTTTTTATTGCATTTTTTATCAAAATTACATTTATATTAAATATTAATAAGAATTTCAAAAAAGTAAGGTTTTCAATTTGAGGTTTTATTTGTTGTTGTCTATTATATATTGCAATACTTTTGTCATTAGGTGCACACGATCTTTGCCAGAAACGTTGTGTTTGTGCATTGGATAGGCAAAAAAATCAATTTGTTTTTCGGCTTCAACAAATTTTTTGACGAGCATCAGATTGTTTTGCATCAATACTACATCGTCGCTAGTGCCGTGAATTAATAGTAATTTTCCTTTCAAATCTTTGACATAGTTTAGGGTGCTTGCCTTGTCAAATCCTTGTTGGTTTTCGGCTGGAGTGTCCATATAGCGTTCGCCATACATGACTTCATAAAATTTCCAATCGGTTACGGGACCACCGGCTACACCTACTTTGAAAACATCTGGCTTGCGCAACATCAACGATGTGGTCATAAATCCTCCAAAACTCCAGCCATGAACCGCCAATCGATTGCTATCTACAAACGACAAACTTTTTAGATAGGCCACTCCTTCCATTTGATCGTCGATTTCGTTGGTACCAACTTGTCTGTGAATGACGCTTTCAAACGCAAAACCTCTATTTTCTGAACCCCGATTATCTACCGTAAAAACCAAATATCCTTGTTCGGCAAGCCAATACATCCACAAATTGGCACCATCAAGATACGAATTATTAATCATTTGTGCGTGTGGCCCGCCATAAACATATACCAAAACGGGATATTTTTTGGTTGCATCAAAATGGCTCGGTTTGATAAGTCGGGTGTATAAATCTGTTGTGCCGTCTGCGGCTTTTATGGTTTTGATTTCGGCAGTTCCCATTTCAAAATCTGCATATTTATTGTTGCTTTCCAAAAGGGTTTTTGGAATTAATTTTTTGTCGTATAGTTTTGAAATTGAAGGGGTTGTATGATTAGAATATTCATCAAAAAAATAACTACCATCAAAATTTGGCACTACCAAATGTTGTCCAAAATCTTTTGTAATTTGGGTTTGATCACCTTTCAAATTTACTTTGTAAGCCAGCAAATCGTTTGGGTTTTCGCCGGTTGCCATAAAAAATATTTCTTTTCCGTTGGATCCTAAAATTTCTTTGGCAACAAATCGATTTTTGGTTAATTGTTGAATGAGTTTACCATCTAAACCATAATAATATAAATTTTGAAATCCATCTTTTTCAGAAAACCATACAAAATTATTTGATTTTGCATCTGGAAAAAAGGCAGCATGCTCTGGCTCCACCCATTTATCATTTTTTTCGTTTAGGATTGTGTTTATAAAGGCACCTGTTTCGGCATTATACACATTCAAATTCATGTTGTTTTGAGCTCTATTTAGTTCGGCAATCAAAACAAATTTTTCGTCAGGCGTCCACGATAAATTGGTCAAATAATCATCCTGATCGCCTTGAGGCGCAATGAAAACTGTTTTTTTTGTCATTAAATTATAAATACCAACTTTTGGTTTTTCAGATTTTTGACCAATCATTGGGTATTTAATATTAATCAATTGACCAGGAGTTACATTGATATCCAAAATTGGATAATCTGCAACTGCTGTTTCGTCTTTTTGATAAAAGGCCAAAAAATGAGCTTTTGGCGACCAAAATATACCTCCATTTATACCAAATTCACTGCGAGAAATAGTTTGTCCCGAAACAATATTATTGTCATCGTTTTGAGTAATCGCAATTTGGTTTTTGCTTTTATCGAATATATACAAATTGTTATTTTCTGTAAATGCCAAATTTTCTGAAGCAAAATCAAAGGTTTGATTTTCTGCATTTTCATTGGTTTTTTGAATAATAGTTCCTGTTTTTGACATCAAATCATAGCTATAATAAGTGGCGTTTTCGGTTATCAAAAGATGATTTGAATCTATAAAAGTAACGCCATAAAAATTTTTGAGATTTGTTTTCAAAGTTTGGTTTAGCGAGTTCAAACTTACCAATTCAACAGCAGTTGAATTGACTGTTGATGCCGTCATCATTTTGGTCCAATTGTTGTCGAAAAAGCAATAATTATTTGAGTTTGGAATCCATTGAAAACCCAACATTTTATCGGCTCTAAATTGTCTGTTTTGTTGCATAACGGCAACATCAAGAGTTAATTTTTTGGTTTGTGCAAAGTCAAATAAAGTCACAAGAAGCGCAAATAAGATCAGCAATTTTTTCATTTAAAATAGTGTTTCAACAGTAACCTGACTGTTTTGAGTTAGAAATTCGGTGTCAATTAAAATTAATTCGGTTACAAAAATAATGTTTTATTTAAAAGTAAACTAAAAAAATAAAGTGTCAAAGTCCAAGGTCTTATTATGACCTTAGAATTGGAATAATTTTAATGAAATTCTGACAGAACCAATAAATTTTCATTTCTAAATAAAAAATGTATATTTGAAATAAAAATATCCAATGGAAACCATAATAAATTATTTTTCGACCATGCCCCCACTGCATCGATTGCTTTCGATTACGGCAGGCATATCATTTTTTTGGCTTATCGAAAGTTGGCAACCGTTGTTGAAAATGGTTTATAATAAAAGTCAACATGCCATGATCAATATTTTTTTTACATTTACAACAGTGGTTGTAAATTTTTTATTGGCGTTTCTATTAGCCAAAACTACATTTTTTTCAACTCAAAATAATTGGGGACTTCTATTATTACTTCCAAAATTAAATTTCTGGGCTACTTGCTTTATAGGTTTGCTTTTTATGGATTTGATTGGTGCCTATTTGCCTCATTTTATACAACATAAAACAGCGTTTTTATGGCGTTTTCATTTGGTGCATCATAGTGATACTTGTATAGACGCTACATCTGCAAACCGCCATCATCCAGGAGAAAGTGTTATTAGATTTGTGTTTACATCGCTTGCAGTAGTTGTTGTTGGTGCTCCTGTATGGATGCTTTTTTTATACCAAACTTGTTCCGTTTTGCTATCACAATTCAATCATGCCAATATTTCAATTTCGGCAAAAATGGATACTGTTTTGAGTTTTATGATTGTTTCGCCTAATATGCACAAAGTGCATCATCATTTTGAAATGCCTTTTACAGACACCAATTACGGAAATATTTTTTCGATTTGGGACAGAATATTTGGCACTTTTGCAACCTTAGATCCAAATCAAATTGTATATGGTATAGATACATTTCAGGATATTTCGGAGCATAATTCACTGAAATTTTTGTTCAAAATACCTTTTGTAAAACAAAAACAAAAAAATAATTAAAAATAAATTAACATTTTGAAAAAGTAATCATTTTTTTTCTTAATATTGGAATAAAATTTGTAACCCTTTAAACAAATACTGAATTAATTTTCAAAAAATGAAGAAAAGTAGCCTTATAAAATTAAGTTGGGAGCAAAACGAAAAACTAATTTCGTTGGCTTTAGAGGAAAGAAATCCTTTTGAGATTATCAAAAAAGAATTTGGTTTGGCCGAAAAAGAAGTGCTCGAAATCATGAAAAAGAAACTCGCCGCCGATAAATTTGAAATTTGGAAAAAGAAAGCAAATGCTGCAAAACCCAAACCCAAGCCCGTAAAGATTGATGATTTTGACGAAGATTTGGACGGCAAATATTATATCAAAAACAAATTCGACTAAATTTGAAACTCTTGATTATTCAAGAGTTTTTTTTTGTTAATTTGCAAAAAATTTGAACCATGAAAAAAATCTTAAATCCCGCAATAATATTGATGCTTTTTGTCGCCTGCAATTCCAAAAATGGCACTCATAATCTTGAACTTACTGGCAACATCAAAGGATTAAAAAAAGGAACTTTGTATATAGAACGCCTTGTTGACACCAGTTTAGTGGTGATTGATTCTATAGAAATTGACGGCGACTCTCACTTCAAAACCAATATTTCAATTGCATCGCCCGAGATGTTGTATGTAAATCTGGATCGTGGCACAACCAATTCTGTTGACAACAATCTGCCATTTTTTGCAGAAGCAGGAAAAATAAACATTAACACAGATTTGGATTATTTTTTCTCAAATGCAGTGATCACGGGTTCAAAAAACCATGATTTGTATGAAAATTACAAAACTATCAATGCCCGTTTTATCGACCAACAACTTACGCTAACCGAACTCAAATTTAAAGCAATGAAAACAAATAACGTTGCTAAACTTGATAGTATTCAAAAAAAACAAGATCAAATTTTGAGAAGAAAATACCTTTATGCTGTTAATTTTGCCATCAACAACCGGGATTTTGAAGTGAGCCCTTATATTGCACTTTCTGAAATAAACGATGTAAATCTCAAATTAATGGATACGATTCAAAAATCGATGTCGCCAAAGGTTGTTCAATCAAAATATGGCAAGCAGCTGATTGCCTATTTCAATTCGCGAAAAAAAAGAGAGTAGCGTTTTTATTTCCATCAAAAAAAAATCATAATACGTTTGTATTATGATTTTTTTTGTTTTAAAATATTTAGTGCATCACTTTTTTGAATAATATTGATCCGTTTTCAAGCTCTATTTTGACCATCAAAAGCGCTTGTTGTTTTTCTAAATTTTCTACAATAACTGTTTTTTGAAAAACATTATTTTGTTCATAAATTTTGCGCCCACGCAAATCAAATATCAGTACGTTTTTGATTTTTAATCCATTTGATGATAGTGTAACAACTTTGTTTTCCTGGAATATCACCACAGATTCTGTTTGGCTTGATGAGGGCTCTGTGTGCAATAGATCGTCAAACACCAATTCAAAACGAGTGTCAAAACTACCAGTATCTGCTACAAAATTATATTCATTTTGAGTCAAATTTTGAATACTACCCGTTAAATTATCTTTTAAGTACACATTTTGATTGTTTTCAAAAATTCCATCTGTTTGATCTATCCCGATACTGTAGTTTCCTGAATTAATTGTTTTTAAGCCTAATTTTATAACATCTGAAGTTGCAAAAGGCAATCCGAATCCTTGTATTGCAAAAGCGTCATTACCAATTAGACTTGAAATACTATTGTTGTTATTTTCTATTTGTATGCCATCTATCGATTCGTCAAATCCTGTGGTTGCTCCATTCATATAGCCTACTAAAATTTGATTGTATTGATTTGTTGGACTTTTTAGATGAAGCCAAATTCTACTTTTGTTGCTTTCGGTTGTTTTAAAAAACTGGTTGCTATTGTTTGCAACTCGCATTGAGTTTAAAAAAATTGCATTTCCTGAAGTCGATGTTTTAAACATAAATCCTTGACCAGTTTGAATAAATCCGTTAGGCAAAATACCTCCAGATATTGACGCTGTTGGTCCCAAAGTGGTAAAACTTGCATAATTTGAAGCCGTTGAGCCTTGCAAAAAATGTGTCCAAAAATAGATTGTACCAGGATTTGTAGCCAAAAATGCAGTTGCGCTAATTGTAGATGGATACGGATTTCCAATCAGGTTATATCCCACTCCGGTTGTTGGAGTTTTGGTAATTGGAATACTGATATTGCCGTTATTTGGTTTGCCAAAAAAACTTTGATTTACCACTACTATACTGCCATCGGCAGGCAACAAATTGGAAGCACGAATATTGTAACCTTTTGCTTTTTCAAAATTATTTGACAAAGGATTAATAATTTCAAAGGCATTGTTGGGTTCAGAATAGGTATAAAATCTATTGGTCAACGTATCTGGTGAAAAACTTAATAAATTTTGATTTTCTACAGGAGAAGCCCAATAAACATAGTCTAATCTGCGCATTGAAGCCTCTCTTTTGACTGTGATATTTCCCGAATTGGTATTTGTTACACCAGATTGCAAAAGATTTGCATTGCTATTTAGAGTAAAACTTGCTCCTGTCTCTACGGTTATACTTCCAGAAACTGTAAAATTATATCCCGACAAAACGGTTACATTAGCATTATTATTTACTATCAATGAGCAAGCTATTAAGTTTGTGACCACTTCATAATTTGCTGCAATTATTGCTTGACATCCATCAGTGGGGGTACCATTAGTCCATATTGAACCATTCCAAGTTGTAGAAACAGGTTGCGTGATGACAAAATTTTGAGTTTTATTACAACCTAAAGCATCGGTTATCAAACAACTATAATTTCCTGCTACCAAATTACTTGCTGTGGCTGTAGTTCCGCCAGATGGCGACCATAAATAGGTGTATCCGCCAGTTC
>JAYTNQ010000439.1:0-2627 GCA_043748255.1 Bacteroidota bacterium | reverse complement strand
ATTATTTGGACAGTTTAGGGTTAGAAATGTTTAAAATTCCGAGTGGAGAGATTACAAACTATCCGTATTTGAGAGCAGTAGCCCAAAAAAGAAAACCCATCATTTTATCAACAGGAATGTCAAGTATAAACGAGATTGAAAAGGCAATCGAAATCTTGATCCATTTTGGAGCTACAAAAGAAACACTCACTGTGTTGCACTGCAATACAGAATACCCAACACCAATGGAAGATGTAAATTTGAAAGCGATGCTTACAATTGAATCTACATTTGGAGTAAATATTGGTTATTCTGACCATACTTTAGGAATAGAAGTGCCAACGGCAGCGGTAGCTTTGGGTGCCACTATAATCGAAAAGCATTTCACGTTAGACCGCAATTTGCCGGGTCCAGACCACAAAGCATCATTAGAGCCAATGGAATTGAAAGCTATGGTTGACGCCATTAGAAACATCGAAAAAGCCATAAGCGGAAATGCTTTGAAGGAGCCAAGCCAAAGCGAAAAAAAAAATATCGGTATTGCCAGAAAAAGCATTCATTTAAAGACAGATTTATCAAAAGGCACAAAGATTTTAGAGCAAAACATAATAGCATTAAGACCTGGAGACGGCATCTCGGCAATGGCTTGGAACGAGGTTATTGGAAAAAAAATTGCAACCGATAAAAAAGCTTTTGATAAACTTTCATGGAACGATTTGTTATGAAAATAGGTATATTAACAAGCTCAAGAGCAGACTTTGGAATTTACCTTCCATTGCTTCAAAAAATGAAATCGGATTCTTTTTTTGAAATAGAAATTATTGCATTTGGAACTCATTTATCAAAATTTCATGGTTATACAATCCTTGAAATTGAAAAGGAGAATTTCACTAAAATTCATAAAATAAGTGCGCTCGTTTCAAATGATGACGCACAGTCTATAGTCACATCCTATGGAATTACTGTTTTGAAATTTGCAGATTTTTGGAGTCAAAACAGTTTCGATTTGGTTTTTTGTCTTGGTGATAGGTTTGAGATGAGTGCAGCTGTTCAAGCAAGTATTCCATTTAATGTAAAAATAGCTCATATTCACGGAGGCGAAACAACCTTGGGTGCAATAGACAACATATATAGACATCAAATCACATTAGCATCACAATTACATTTTACTTCAACCACAATTTACCGAAACAAAATCGCATCCCTAACGGGATCTGAAGCTAATATATTTGATGTTGGATCTCTTAGTTTGGACCAAATTCAGAATTTTGTTCCAATAAACAAAGATGAATTCCAAACAAATTTCAACATTTCTAACCGTGATTTTGCATTAGTTACTTTTCATCCCGAAACAGTTGAAGTTGCAGCAAACGAAAAATATGCTGACGAAATGAAAAAAGCACTTCAAGAAATATCCGGTTTTTTAAATATCGTCATTACAATGCCTAATGCGGATACATTGGGCTCTGTTTTTCGAAAAAAGATAGAAGGGTTAAAAACTGAAAATCCAGAAAAAGTAGTGCTCATAGAAAATTTTGGAAAGCTCAATTATTTTTCGGCAATGCATTATTCCAAAATACTCATCGGAAACACCTCAAGCGGCATTTTGGAAGCAGCCTCTTTCAAAAAATATGTTATTAATGTTGGCAATAGGCAAAAAGGTAGGGCACAAAGCTCAAATGTTTTGGACACAGATTTTTGCGCCAAAAACATTGTTTCACAAACCAAAAAAGCTTTAAATTTGGGCGTTTTTGAAGGCGAAAACATATATTTTCAAGAACAAGCAGCAATGGCAGTCATAAACATAATCAAAAAGTTATGAGACATTATAAAGAATATTTGATTTCTACAGGAAGCACTGTCAAAAAAGCATTAGAACAACTCGACGTTTTAGCAAAAGACGCCATCCTTTTTGTGGTAGATGAAGACGAAATTTTGGTAGGATCTTTGACAGATGGTGATGTAAGGCGAGGGCTTTTGAAAGGAATTTCTATAAATAACACAGTAAACGACATAATTCAAACCAATCCAAGATATATAAAAAAAGGAGAACGCGACATTCAAAAAGTAATTGATTATCGAGAAGGAAATTTTAGGATACTTCCGGTTTTAGACAAAGACAATAAGGTTGTAAATGTCATAAATTTTCGAGAAATTAGATCTTATTTGCCGGTAGATGCAGTTATTATGGCTGGTGGACGCGGACAACGCTTGCAACCCCTTACGGATACTATTCCGAAACCGCTTTTGAAAGTTGGAGGCAAAGCCATCATGGAGCATAACGTAGATAGGCTAACACTATATGGCATAGATGATTTTTGGTTTTCTATAAAATATCTTGGGGAACAAATCGAAAGCTATTTTGGCAACGGATCTGATAGAAACATCAATATCAATTATGTTTGGGAAGATTTTGCTTTGGGTACAATTGGAGCCGTATCAAAAATAAATAATTTTGAACACGAAATTATATTAGTAACCAATTCAGATTTGTTGACTAATCTTGATTACGAACATTTTTATTTAGATTTTATCAATCAAGACGCTGATTTTTCGGTAGTAACCATCCCGTATCAAGTGAATATCCCTTATGCCGTTTTAGAAACTATCGACAACAGAATCAAAAGTTTTAAAGAAAAACCAACCTA